>CAXTOC010000171.1:0-6303 GCA_964245725.1 uncultured Acetobacteraceae bacterium
GGTGCAGTTCGCCCCCGAGGCGCGGTTCGCGTTCGACGACGGCGGCTCGGGCTGCACCGGCACCACGACGTCGTGAAGCCCACGCTCGTCGAAGGCGAAGCCCAGCGCCGGTGCGGCGACCGCGATCGCGCGGATGCGGCGATCGTGCGGCAGGGGCGCACCCTGCGCCGGGCCGCCGGGTTCCGCATGGGCGGCGATCAGGCGGCAGTCGAAGAAGGACGGATGGGCCGCGCAGTGCGGGCCGATCCGGCGAAGATCGGGCACTCCGCCGGCCGCGATCAGCACCGTGAGGCCGCCGGCCGAGAAGCCGAACGCGCCGATGCGCGCCGGATCGACCGCGCCCGGCACCCAGGAGGCGGTGATCGCGTCGATCACCGCCGAGAGCTGGCGGACCCGCCCCGCCAGATCCAGCGCCCGGCTCTGGTCGCGGTAGTTGTCGCCGGTATGGGTCGGCGCCGCCACCACGAAACCCGCGCGCGCTAGGGCCAGCGCGGTGTCGCTGTGACCGGCGAAGTCGCCGCCGTTGCCGTGCGAGATCACCACCAGGGGCCGGCTTCGCCCATCGGGTGCTGCGTCCGGCACCAGGATCTGGGTGAACAATCCGACCCGCACCGCGCGAGGCATCCCCTGAGCCGGATACCAGACTCCGACTTCGATCGGCGGGTTCGGCCCGTCCCGCACCTGTAGGACAGCGAAGCCGACCGCGCCGGCGAACGCCGCCCCCGTCATGAACAAACTCACCGTGAACCAGGTCATCAGGACGGCAGTGAACAGGATCGGTCTCATGGCGCTTCTCCCCGCTTGCCGCTTCGGCATCGCCGAGGCTGCTTGACGATTCGAGCATCGATGCGCGAATGGGCGAGCCGGCGCGTGGGCGGGCGGATGAGCCGCAAGCGGGATAACACGATGGGCGCGGAGACGAAGAGCCTGTTCGGCGACCGGTGGGAATGGACGCGCGAGCTTGCGACCGCGGCGGCGGCGGGCCTGTTTCTCGGTCTCGTCGGTCCCTTCGGCAGCTATCTGAACCAGTCCCGCCTGACCGTGCTCGGCTACTGGATCGGCACGGTGCTGCTCGGCGCGATCCTGTTCGGCCTGACCCTGCGTCCGGCGGTGCGGCTGGCGCCTCGCCTCGGCGTGCCGCTCCTGCCGGCGCTCGCAGCGGCGACGGTGCTCGCCGCCATCCCGATGAGCCTGCTCTGCCACGCGCTCGCGATGGCGCTGTGGCCGGCACCGATCCGTCGTATCGGCCTCCTCGCCTGGTACGCGCAGACCCTGCTCATCTCCGCGCCGCTCGCATGCGGCTACGTGATGACCGTGGGCACCTCCGGGCCGGGTGAGAAAGCCGGCGAGCCGCCGCCGCAGCGGGCACCCGACGCGACGTCCGACCTGCTGTCCCGCCTCCCCCCGCAGCTGGGCCGGGAGCTGCTGGCCCTGCAGATGGAGGACCACTACGTGCGCGCGCATACCAGCCGGGGCTCGGTGCTGATCCTGATCCCGCTGCGCCAGGCGGTGACGGAGCTGACGGGCATCCCGGGGATGAAGATCCATCGGTCCTGGTGGGTGGCGCGGGATGCGGTGACCGGCGTGGTGCAGGACGGCCGCAACCTGCGGCTGCGGCTCGCGAATGGTCTGGAGGCGCCCGTCTCCAGGGTCAACGTCGCCGCGGTGCGCCAGGCCGGGCTGTTCCCGATGCCGGATTAGAGGCTGTTACGGACCGAAACCGGGGTTACAGCCCTCTGCCGGCCGGCATGCCGGGACGTCTAGCCGGGACCGCCCCTGGAGCCGACCGGCGCCTCAACGGTGCTCGACGAGCGCGTCGATGAACCTGCGAACCTTCGGGACCGTGCTGGCATCGGGCAAGGTGAGGACATGCACCGGGAGGACAGGTGCATGGTGATCCGGGAGGAGCCGAACCAGCCGCCCCGCCGTCAGATCGTCGGCGATGACCGGCGCAGGCGGCATCACGATCCCTACCCCCTCCAGGGCGGCGACGCGCAGGGCCTGGCCGCTGTTGATCCGCAGACGCCCGCCCACGGGCACGGCGACATCGCCGTGCGGCCCCTTGAACCGCCACTGGTGAGGTGTTTCCATGAAGAAATCGAGGCATTCATGGTCCGCCAGATCCGTCGCGACGCGTGGCGCCCCGCGAGAGGCGAGGTAAGCGGGCGAAGCGCAGAGGATCAGCTTCAGCGGTGGAAGAGCGCGGGCAACCAGACCCGAGTCGGCGAGCGGCCCGACCCTGATCGCGATATCCAGCCTGTCGGTCATGAGGTCGAGGCGGCTGTCGTCCAGGACAAGATCGACGTGCACGTCCGCGTAGCGCTGAAGGTAGGTGGCGACGATACGCGGCAGGACAGTGGTGCCGATCGCCAAGGGAGCGGTCACCCGCAGCAGTCCGCGCGGTGCCGTAAGCGCGACGCCCGCGCTCGCATCGGCAGCCTCGACATCCAGCAGGATCGCACGGCAACGCTCGTAGTAGCCGTGCCCGACCTCGGTGAGGCTCTGCCGCCGTGTGCTTCGGTGCAGCAGCGGCGTGCCCAGCCGGTCCTCGAGGTAGCGCACGTGGTTTCCGACCATCGCTGGGGACAGCCCGCTCGCCGCAGCGGCAGCGGCGAAGCTGCCCCGCTCCACCGTGCACACGAAACTTCGCATGGCGGTAAGCCGGTCCATTCCTCTCCCTCGCTGACGAATGAGGTCAATAGGCGGGCATTGTTGCGAGAGGCACGCCGATGCAGATCAGTCTCAGGGACGTGGCCAATCAGGCCCGAGGGGACTGCTTGATGTCGGCGTCGCATGCTGCACGAAGGAACAGCCCTCGATGGCCGTAAAATCCATGTTCGAGTTCAAGTTTCCTGCGGACGCCCGCGAGGAGGGTCTCCGGCTCGCCCGAGCCGTCGGGAACGACATGCCGCCTCTCGACGGCTACCTGGACCACGAAGTCGTCCAGGATGTCACCGACGCCGGCCACGTAATGGTCAACACGAGGTGGGCGAGCCGCGAGCAGGCCGAGGCGGTGCTCGGCAACTACAACGACGACCCCAAGATCAAGAAGGCCAACGAACTCATTCCAGGCGGTCCCAAAGGCTTCGTGGGTGAGGTTCTCACCTGATCTTCCGCCATCGAGGCGATCATCACTCGGACGAGGATATTCATGGCCGAACAGTCGAGGCCGCAACTGGAGCCTTCCGCGAACGCGCAGGCGGCACGGTGCAAGGTGGTCACGCCGCCCTACCACGTCCAGTCCACGACACGCGACCAGCGCGATGGGTTCCCGTATTTCCCCTTCCATGGGTCGGTGTCGGCCCTGTGGGCACAGAAGTGGCGTGAGCCCTGCGCGGCAGGCATCTACCCCTTCACGGATGGGAACATCGCGGACTTCGAGCCGATCTTCGCCGAGCTTGTCGCGACGTCGAACGACGATGCGGGCATCCTGTACCGGCCCGACGACTACGCGAAGCCGTTCCTTCCCGTCGGACAGCGTCTCGTCGCCCAGGCAGATCAGGCGGCGTCGAACGGCATGACGGAGGAGGCCAGGGACCTCTACCTGCGCGCGGCGGCGGTCTACCGGATCGCCCGATTTCCGATCAACCGGTCGCCGCTGGGCCACGAAGCCTGGGAGAAGGGCAAGAACGCCTACGAGAAGGCCGGCCGGCTGCTCGATCCGCCGAGCGTTTCGATCGTCGTGCCGTTCGCTCATGCCGATACGGCGGCCGGTGATCGCGACACGGCCATCCCGGCCTACCTCCGCTTGCCCAAGGGGCGCCGGCCGGCGGCTGGCTGGCCGGTCGTGCTGTTCATCTGCGGCCTGGACGCCTACCGGACCGATCATACCGCACGGACCCAGCAGCACGTCGACCGCGGCTACGCCACGCTGAGTTTCGAGATCCCGGGCACCGGGGATTGCCCCGCCGCGGCCGAGGACCCGGCTGCGCCGGACCGGCTCATGAGCAGCGTGCTCGACTGGGTGGCGACGGCGGCGTCGGAGCACGGCCTGGACCGGACGAAAATCATCGCGCGTGGCGTCAGCACGGGCGGCTACTACGCCTTCCGCATCGCGCACACGCACGCCGACCGGCTGTTCGCCGCCGTGGCGCAGGGCGGTGCCTGCCATCACATGTTCGACCCCGCGTGGGTCAATGCTCAAGATCAGATGGAGTATCCGTTCGCCCTGGCCGAGGCGCTCGCCCACAAATTCGGCTACCGCGGTGCCGACGCGGTCGAACAGTACGCCGCCCAAGGCCGCAAATTCAGCCTGGTGGAGTCCGGCATCTTGGGCCGGCCGACGTGCAAGCTGCTCGCCATCAACGGCATGGAGGACTCGATCTTCCCGATCGAGGACAGCCTCATCGTGGCCCTCCACGGCGACAGGAAGGACCTCGTCGCACGCGGCAACCGGCAGCACATGGGCGATCCCGGCGCCGAGGACATCCTGTGTCAGTGGATCGACGACGCGGTCGCCGGCAAGCCGTGAGCCGACGACCGCGCTCGTTGCGACGCATCTCGCCCAAGCGGCGGATGGCCGCCTCGCCATGATCGCTCCGGCACGGGCATTCCTGGCGATCGGAGCATCGGGGTTCGTCGGGCGCCGGCTGAAGAAGGCCTTCACCGAGGCAAGCGCCGTCCGCCGCTTGGCGCGAACCCACTCCGGGTGGAAGATCTGAGGGTAGCCGGCCGCGAGGTCACGTCCGGAGACGTTTGCGACGCCGCCGCGCTGCAACGCACCACGGACGCCGTGCAAGCCGTCTACCTCGCGATCCACACCCTGTCGGCGCAGCCGGCCGGCCGGGCCGGGTCGCGCTTCATGGAAGGTCGAGAGCGTGCGCCTGGAGAACGTGCTTGGCGCATGTCGGACCCACGGCGTGCGCCGGGTCATCTCCGTCACCTCGCTGGGCATCTCACCCGATGCGCCCAGCGAATGGCCACGGGGGGCGCTGGCGGACCGAACGGCTGCTGGACAGCGGCCTTGACACGACGGTCATCCTGCCCCGGTCTCTGCTTTCGTTTCGGCAGGCTGTGGAGCGGGCGCTGTCGCGTGGATAGAACCGATCGTCCGGCCGATCCAGCGCCGTTCTTGTAAGCCCGCTTCCATATCGAGAGCCTACCTTTCCATCGCAACTCGGCCGTCGAGCCATACAACCGCAGGTCCACAACGGCCTGCGGGCGAGCGCTCCGCCGGTTAGTCGAGCGCGGCTTGGGGCGCGAACAGCGCCACCAGGTCCGACAGGTGGCCGATCTCGTGCAGCCGCAGGCCCTCGGGGGGCACCAGCTTCTGCGCCCCGCCGCGCGCGAGGCGCCGCGGCAGCACCGCCTGCTCGAAGCCCAACTTCGCCGCCTCCTTCAGCCGCGCTTCCGACTGCGCCACCTGGCGCACCTCGCCGGACAGCCCGACCTCGCCGAAATACACCGAACCGGCGCTGGTCGGCTGGCCGGTCGCCGCCGAGACCAGGGCCGCTGCGACCGCGAGATCCGCCGCCGGCTCAAGCACGCGCAGGCCGCCGGCCACGTTGAGGTAGACGTCGGACGCCGCCAGCTTGAGCCCGCAGCGCGTCTCCAGCACTGCCAGCAGCATCGCCAGCCGCGCACTGTCCCAGCCCACCACAGCGCGACGCGGCGAGGCGCTGCTCGGCGAGAGCAGCGCCTGGATCTCCAGCAGCACCGGACGCGTGCCCTCGAGTCCCGCGAACACCGCCGAGCCCGCGATGTTGCCGCGCCGCTCGGCCAGGAACAGCGCCGACGGGTTCGGCACCTCGGCGAGGCCGCGGTCGGTCATGGCGAACACGCCGATCTCGTCGGTGGCGCCGAAGCGGTTCTTGGCGGCGCGCAGGATGCGGAACTGGTGGCCGCGGTCGCCCTCGAAATACAGCACCGCGTCGACCATGTGCTCGAGCACGCGCGGCCCGGCGAGCGCGCCCTCCTTGGTGACGTGCCCGACCAGCACCAGGCCGAAGCCGCGCGACTTCGCCAGCCGGATCAGCTCGAAGGCGCAGGCGCGCACTTGGCTGACGGTGCCCGGGGCGCTGTCGATGCTGTCGAGCCACATGGTCTGGATCGAGTCGATCACCACCAGGGCGGCGTCGCGCTCGGCCTCCAGGCTGGCCGCGATCTCGGTCACGTTGATCGCCGCCGCCAGCTCCAGCCGCGGCGCGTCCAGCCCGAGGCGTCGCGCGCGCAGCCGCAGCTGGTCCACCGCCTCCTCGCCGGAGATGTAGAGCACGCGCCGGCCCTCGCCTGCCCTTCCTGCCGGCGCCTGGCTCATGGCGGCCGCCGCCTGCAGCAGCAGGGTGGATTTGCCGATGCCCGGAT
>CAXTOC010000172.1:0-6282 GCA_964245725.1 uncultured Acetobacteraceae bacterium
AGGCCGAGTGCCGTGACCGGCACGCTCAGCGGCAGCGGGGCGACCGCGCGGACCATCGCGGCGATCGCCTCTCTCCCACGCCAGGCGCTCACGGGCAGGCGGCCCCAGCTTCTGCGAACGCGACCAACTTGTCGATCGCCTCGCCAAGCGCGTCGGGTTCAAGAAGCAGCGTCTCGGTTCTCGCTACCAAGACGATCCCCTCGGCGCTCTCGTCGATCGCCGCCGTGGCAGCGCGGATGCGCTCGACCGAGAGCGCCTTGTCGTGGAGTCCCGATCCCCGGAAGACCCGGTGGTCGCCGCGCGGCCGCGGCGGATGAGAAGCCGCCGGGCGCTTGCTGAGAGCCGGCATCCCTCTGTCTGGGTTCGGGGGACCACCCCCGTGTGTGTCCGGTTCTGGGGCGGGGGATCGTTGAGGCACGGCACCGGCTCCCACGATCGATGGCTGGCGTGAACAACCCTAAGTTGTCTCGGACAACGAGCGATCCGCGGGCGACCCAGTCGCTCTCGCAGGCGATCGAGGAACTCTCGTTCATTGCCCGACGGATCCGATGTGTGACCAACCGCGGCAAAGCCTTCGCCGTGCCTGGGCCTGGAATCGTCGTAGACGCTTCTCAGGCGGATGGTCCCGTGCGCTTTGCGTCCGACTGCCTGCGTTTGTCCGGCTTGGCGGGACGCAGCCTCGAGGCCGGCAGCTACGCGCCGGGGTTCAGGCTATCCGACACCGATGGCCGCCAGATCTCGTCGAGCGTCCTGCTCGAGCGTGGACGCTGGTCCTGGCCTTCTTCAGCGCGATGTGGTGCGCCGGATGCGATCTTGACCTGCGAGCGCTCGAGCAGGCCCGATCGGCTATCGCGGTCCGGGGTGCTGCGCTCGTCGCGATCTCCCAGCAGACCGTGGACACCAACCTCCGCACGCGCCACAGCGTAGGCGCGTGCTTCCCGATCCCCAGCGATCGTGGCGGCAGGCTTTCGGGCATGTTCGGCGTGAGGTGGCGCATTCCCGTCATCATGCGGGCTTCGCACGGAGTGGGCGGCATCGACCTGCCCTCCCTGAACGGCGAGGGAAGCTGGACCTGTTCGGTCCCTGCTCGGTTCGTCATCGCTCGCTGCGGCGTAATCGTCTACTCCGAGATTCACCTCTTCCAGACCAAGCCTCCCGATCCCTGCGATCTCTCTCGCGTTCTGGACACACTGCGAGGCGCACGTGGGGGATGAGCGAAGGCCGGCTCGCTCTGAGCGAGCGTCGGCTCCGCGGAGCCGACCAGCTTTCCCAGCGGTTCACCTCGCTGTCTCGCGAGGCGAGAGACTACCTCTCGACGCAGAAGGATGGTGCTGTGGCCGCCTGATAGTCACCTTCGGGGTCGTGGGTGCGTGTCTCTCCGAACGGGCACAAGCCGCGTGTCGGGGCGACAAAGGGGCGCACTCGAAGGAGGCGACAGATGATGCTCTATCACAGGATCATGCAATCTCCCGTCGGAACCCTGAAGCTGATCGTCAGCGACAAGGGGCTGCGCGCGATCCTCTGGGAGAACGACTCCCCCAGCCGGATCCGTCTGGAGGATTCGGTCGAGAGGCCGCAGCACCCGGTGCTGAACCGGGCCGCCCGGCAACTCGGGGAGTACTTCGCCGGCGAGCGCTTGCAGTTCGACCTCGATCTGGATGCGGAAGGAACGGAGTTCCAGAAGAGGGTCTGGGGGGCGTTGCTGGATATCCCGTTCGGCGAGACCCGGTCGTATGCCGACGTCGCGAGCGCGATCGGCAACTCGGGTGCGGTCCGCGCGGTGGGCGCCGCCAGCGGCAGGAACCCGCTCTCCATCGTGGCGCCGTGCCACCGCGTCGTCGGGTCGGACGGGAGCCTGACGGGGTTCGCTGGAGGCATCGACACCAAGCGCTACCTGCTGTCGCACGAGCGCCGACGCGCGGCTGCGTAGGCATACCGTGGGCGGTTCGGGTGAGCCGCGGCATCGGGATGGAGTCAAAGAGGCGGCGCGATCGGCGGCAGCCAAGCGGCGACGCAGACCGTCGGCCCGCATCCAGGAGGAAGCCATGATGGTGACGGATTTGCCGCAGCGGCTCGCGACGCCCCCGGTGGTGCATTACCGGACCGCGTCGATCGGAGGAGTCGATGTCTTCTACCGGGATGCCGGTCCACAGGGAGCGCCGGTCTTCCTGTTGCTGCACGGGTTCCCGACGTCCTCGCACATGTTCCGGAACCTGATCCCGCTGCTCGCCGACCGCTACCGCGTGATCGCGCCGGACTACCCGGGCTTCGGGCAGAGCGCGACGCCGGATCGAACACAGTTCTCCTACACGTTCGCACGCTTCGCCGACCTGGTCGACGATCTGCTCGGGCAACTCGGGATCAGCAGCTACGCGGTCTACCTGATGGATTACGGCGCGCCGGTCGGCTACCGGCTGGCCTTGAAGCACCCGGAACGGGTGAAGGCCCTGATCATCCAGAACGGCAACGCGTACGAGGAGGGGCTGAAGGAGTTCTGGAACCCGATCAAGGCGTACTGGGCCGATCCCTCCGACACGCACCGGCAGGCGCTCACCGGCCTGCTGACGCTGGAGAGCACGAAGTTCCAGTACCTGGATGGGGTGGCGGACCCGACGCGCATCGATCCGGACAACTGGCTCCTTGACCAAGCGCTGCTGGACCGGCCCGGCAACAGGGAGATCCAGCTCGACCTCTTCCTCGACTACGGCTCGAACCTGGCACTGTATCCCGCTTTCCAGGAGTTCTTCCGTCGGGAGCAGCCTCCCGCCCTGATCCTGTGGGGCCACAACGACACGATCTTCCCGGCAGATGGCGCGCGCGCATACCTGCGCGACCTTCCTCGCGCCGACATCAACCTGTTGGACACCGGACACTTCGCCCTCGAAGACAAACTCGATGAGATGGCACCTATGATCAGGACTTTTCTCGACGCTTCCCTCGCTTGATAGCCTCGGGCCGCTGCGGAGGGTTTGCGGGTTTCTGCTGCGTGAACTCGGGGCGCCATGGACAACCTCGACTTGATGCCCGAGTCGACGCCGCTCGCCACCCGGCTGCCCGCGTGCGCGGGGACGGTGAGCTTCGACGTCGCCCTGCTCGTCATCGGCGGCGGCGCAGGCGGGATACGGCCCGCCAGGGTCGCCTCCGAGCACGGCGCCAGGGTCCTGCTCGCGGAGGAGCACCGGCTGGGCGGCACGTGCGTCATCCGGGGCTGCGTGCCGAAGAAGCTCTTCGTCTACGCCAGCCGCTTCGGCCACATGCTGCAGGAGGCGTCTGAGTTCGGTTGGCGGCTGTCCCTTCCGCGGTTCGACTGCCCACGCTCGTCGCCGCCAAAGACAGGGAGATGGCCCGGCTAGAGGCCCTGTATGGCCAGACCCAGGAGCGCGCCTGCGTGGAGGTCGTCCGCGCCCGAACGGTGCTCGAGGACTCCCGCACCGTCCGCCCGGAACCGGACGGCCGCCGCGTCAGGGTCCGGACGATCCCGATCGCGACCGGCGCCTGGCCGGAGCTGCCGCCGATCGAGGGGCTGGAGCTCGGCGTCACCTCGGACCAGGTCTTCGACCTCGAGCGCTTCCCCAGGCGCCTGCTGATCGGGGGAGCCGGCTACATCGCCATGGAGTTCGCGGGGCTGTTCTCGGCGCACGGCAGCGACGTCACCATCGTCTGCGGGGGGGAGCAACGTCCTGCGCGGCTTCGACGAGGACATCCGCCAAGCCGTCGCGGCATCCTACACGAACAGGGGCATCAAGCTGGTGCTGGAGGACAGCATCCGCAGGATGGAGAGGCAGAGCGCCGAGGACGGCGGCCCGGAGGGGATCGACGTGACGACGGACCGAGGCGCCCGCCTGGCCGCCGACCAAGCCCTGCTGGCGTTCGGGCGCACGCCGAACACCGGGAACATAGATCTCGACCGTGTCGGCGTCGCAACGGGCACCGGCGGCTCGATCATCGTCGAAGAGGACTCGCGCACCAGCGCGCCGCACATCTGCGCGGTCGGGGACGTCTCGAACCGGTTCAACCTGACCCCGGTCGCCGTGCGCGACGGGCACGCCCTCGCGGACAGCGTGTTCGGGAAGCGGCGATGGCGCGTCGACTGCGCCAACATACCCACCGCCCTCTTCTCGAGCCCCGAGGTCGGGGTGGTCGGCCTGACGGAGCTGGAGGCGCGGGCGAAGCACCCGGTGGTCAAGGTCTACAAGACGCGGTCCCGCCCCCTGAGGGCGACGGTCGCCGGCCATTGCGAGACCGCCCTGCTGAAGCTCGTTGTCGACGGCGAGACCCAGAGGATCCTGGCCGTCCACCTCTTCGCGGACGACGCGAGCGAGATGGCGCAGCTGCGGGCCATCGCGCTCGGCCTCGGAGCGAGGGTCGAGGACCTCGTGTCGGTGATGGCCCTCCACCCGACGATCGGCGAGGAGCTGGTGGCGATGCGCACGCCCAGCATGCGCTACGACCGCCGGTGATCCGCGGCGCAACCGCCTCCCCGCTTCGCCGGACCGAGCGCGGGCCGCGGCCCGCCCAGGGTGTCGCTCGGTTTCCACAGCAAGCACCGGAGTGCCGTGCTTCGCCGGTGCTCGTAAGGGGGGCTGGCAGCCGCGCGCCGCCGGAACAGGAGCCCACCAGATGCAAACCCAACCGGTTCGAGCCCCTTCCGGGCCTGGACAGCTCCGAGCAACGCCGGAAGCCACAGGCCTTTCGCAACCGGACGGCGCCGGCGTCGAACGGCTGAGCCCGGCCGTGGGGAGCGACGCTCCCTCCCGCGCGAGCGTCCGCTCCGCCGAGGTCCGCCTCGGGTCGTACGGCTGGGATGCCCTGGCATCAGACCTGGACGGGTACGGGTGCGGGGTCCTGCAGGGGTTGCTCTCCCGGGAGGAGTGCGAGGGGATCGCGGCGCTGTACCCGCGGGAGGAGCTCTTCCGCAGCCACGTGGTGATGGCCCGGCACGGGTTCGGCAAGGGCGAGTACCGCTACTTCCGGTATCCGCTGCCGGACCTCGTCGGCGGCCTGCGCTCCGCGCTCTACCCGCACCTGGTGGCGGTGGCGAACGCGTGGAACGAGAGGACAGGGGTGGACGCGCGCTTCCCGGCATCGCACGAGGAGTTCCTGCAGCGGTGCCGGGACGCCGGGCAGGTGCGGCCCACGCCGCTGCTGCTGCAGTACGGCCCCGGCGACTTCAACGCGCTGCACCAGGACCTCTTTGGCGAGCTGGCCTTCCCGATCCAGGTCGCGATCCTGCTCTCGGAGCCGGGCCGCGACTTCACCGGCGGCGAGTTCGTGCTCACCGAGCAGCGGCCGCGGATGCAGAGCCGCGCCGAGGTCGTGCCGCTGCGCCAGGGCGACGCCGTGGCCTTCGCCGTCCACAACCGCCCCGTGCGGGGCACGAGGGGCAGCTACCGGGTGAACCTCCGGCACGGCGTCAGCCGCGTCCGCTCGGGCTCGCGCCGCACGGCCGGCATCATCTTCCATGACGCGGAGTGAGCCGCAGACAGGTGGTGCCCGAGGCGCGCGCGCAGCCGGCGGGGACGCCCGGCCGCGGGCCGGCCGGACCCCTTGGCCGGACGTGCCCGACGCTAGGCGGCGCACGATGGCCGCGATCCGCTCCCGCGACACGCAGCCCGAGCTCGCCGTCCGGCGGCTGCTGCACGGGGCGGCCTACCGCTACCGCGTCGGCCAGCGCGTCGCCGGGTTCAGACCCGACCTGGTGTTCACGCGCAGGCGCAAGGCGGTGTTCGTGCACGGCTGCTTCTGGCACGGCCACGAGGCGTGCCGCCGAACTGGCACGCCGCGGACGAGGGCGGAGTACTGGCGCGGCAAACTGGCTGGCAACAGGGCGCGCGACGAACGCGCCCTCCAGGCGCTGCAGGCGGCGGGCTGGGAGGTCCTCACGCTCTGGGAATGCGAGATCCGGCGGGACGCCGCGCTTGCCGACCGCCTGTTCGCCTTCCTCGGCCCCGCACGCTGGCGCTGAGCCGCAGGGAGGCGGACGCTGCCTCTCTCCTGGGCTACGCGGCGACGGAGAGCGCTCCGGCGGCCGCTCCACCGCGCGTCCCCGCTGCCGGGCGGCTCACGCGTCGATCCGCTCGGGCTCAACCCCCCAGCTCCGCCAGCACCGCGGCAGCCTCCCATGGCGACGGCGCTCCAAAGGCGCGGGTCGCCCACGTCGCCGAGTGCGACCACGTAGGCGTCCGCCACCGCCTCGCGCAGGCGGCGGGGGTCGCGCTCCACCGCGGCGTAGGCGATGCCCAGCTCCGCCAGCGCGTCCGCCACCGCGCGGCCGCGCCGCCC
>CAXTOC010000173.1:0-6276 GCA_964245725.1 uncultured Acetobacteraceae bacterium
GCGGCAACGCGACCGGGCCGCTGACCAGCGTGACCCGCGCGCCCTGCCGCGCCAGCGCGGCGGCGACGGCGTAGCCCTGCTTGCCGCTGGAGCGGTTGGCTAGGTAGCGCACCGGATCGATCGGCTCGTGGGTCGGCCCGGCGGTGACCAGGACGTGCCGGCCGGCGAGCGGCAGCACAGCCGGCCGCAGCAGGGCGGCGATCGCGGCCAGGATGTCGGCCGGCTCGGCGAGCCGTCCGGCTCCGAACTCGTTGCAGGCCATGACGCCCTCCACGGGTCCGACCAGCCGCACGCCGCGGGCGCGCAGGATCTCGAGGTTGGCCCGCGTCGCCGGATGCTCCCACATGCGCACGTTCATCGCCGGTGCCGCCAGCACCGCGGTGTCGGTGGCGAGCAGCAGCGTGGTCGGCAGATCGTCGGCGAGGCCGGCGGCCATGCGCGCCAGGATGTCCGCCGAAGCCGGGCAGACCACGATCAGGTCGGCCGAGCGCGACAGCGCGATATGGCCCATCTCGCTCTCCTCGGTCAGCGAGAACAGCTCCGCGTGCACCGGCTCGCCGGTCAGCGCCTGGACGCTGAGCGGGGTGACGAACTGCGTGCCGGAGCGCGTCATGGCGCACGACACGCGGCATCCCTGCGCGGTCAGCAGGCGGATCAGCTCGAGCGACTTGTAGGCCGCGATGCCGCCGCTGATCACCAGCAGGACGCGCGTGCCGGCGAGGGTGGGCGGCGGCGTCACAGGCGCCAGCCGGAGTGGATCGCGGCGATGCCGCCTGAGAGGTTGCGCACGCCGACGCGGGCGAAGCCGGCCGCGCGCAGCATCGCCGCCAGCGTGTCCTGGTCAGGGAAGGTGCGTATGCTCTCGGCGAGGTAGCGGTAGCTGTCGGCGTCGCCGGCGATCAGCGAGCCCAGGCGCGGCAGCACCCCGAACGACCAGGCGTCGTAGACCGGCGCGAGGGCCGCGACCTGCACGCGGGAGAATTCGAGGCAGAGGAAGCGTCCGCCCGGGCGCAGCACCCGACGCGCCTCCGCCAGCACCGCCTCCTTGTCGGTGCAGTTGCGCAGGCCGAAGGCGATCGAGACACGCTCGACGCATCGGTCGGGCAGCGGCAGCCGCTCGGCGTCGGCGACCAGCAAGCCGAGCTGCGACACCAGCCCGGCCGACAGCGCCCGGTCGCGGCCGACCGCGAGCATGCTGGCATTGATGTCGGACAGGATCGAGGGACCGCCGCCGCCGCGCAGCCAGCCGAAGCTGACGTCGCCGGTGCCACCGGCGAGGTCGAGCAGCGACAGGCCGGGGCGCGGCCCCAGCATGACCACGAACACGCGCTTCCAGAGGCGGTGGATGCCGAGCGACATCAGGTCGTTCATCAGGTCATACTTGGGTGCCACGCTGTCGAACACCGCGCGCACCATCGGTTTCTTGGCGGCGCGCGGCACGCTGCGGTAGCCGAAGTCGGTGTGCTCGCCCGCGGCACTCGGCGCGGCGGCGGGAGTCGGATTGTCGCTCATGGGCCGCAGGTATAACCTGCCGCCGGGAGATGCCGGAACTGCCTGAAGTCGAGACCGTGATGCGCGGGATGCGCGCGCATCTCCAGGGTCACACCATCATCCGTGCCGAGATGCGCCGCCCGGACCTGCGCTGGGCGATGCCGCCGGGCCTGGCCGAGCGCCTGCGCGGCGCCCGCGTCGAGAGTTTCCGGCGGCGCGGCAAGTACATCCTGATGCGGCTGCAGGGCGACGACACCATGCTGTTGCATCTCGGCATGTCGGGCCGGGTCAATCTCAGCCGGCTCGACCCGGCTGCGGCGGTGCTGGTGACGCCGCATGAGCATCTGGTGATGGAGACCGAGCAGGGCTGCCGCTTCGGGCTGGTCGATCCGCGCCGCTTCGGCGCCGTCGACCTGCTGCCGACCAGTGCCGAGCCGGCGCATCGCCTGCTGGAGGGCATGGGGCCGGAACCGCTGGAGCCGGGCTTCGATGCGGCGAGCCTCGCGGGCGCGCTGCGCGGCCGCAGGACCAGCCTGAAAGCGGCGCTGCTGGACCAGCGGGTGGTCGCGGGCTTGGGCAACATCTACGTGTGCGAGGCGCTGTTCCGCGCCCGACTATCGCCCGCGCGGCAGGCCGCGAGCGTGGGCGCGGTGCGCGCCGCGCGTCTGGTCGCGTCGATCAAGGCGGTGCTGTCCGAGGCGATCGCCGCCGGCGGCTCGAGCCTGCGCGACTACGTGCAGCCCGACGGCGAGCTCGGCTATTTCCAGCATGCGTGGAAGGTCTATGGCCGCGCCGGGGCACCGTGCCCGGACTGTCCCGGACCGCCCGGCTGTGCGGGGGTCGCGCGCATCGCGCAGTCGGGACGCAGCAGCTTCTTCTGCCCGAGGCTGCAGCGCTAGCCCATGCTGCGCCGCCGCTTTTGGCCCGGCGGTGCTTCGGCCTGCTCCTGTTCACCACGGTCGGGTCCTTGACTTCCCAGCATGCTCGGGCCTAGAACCCGCTCCCTTCGGGGGTTCGATCGCACGACGCGCGAGAGGCCGCGCCCGACGATATCGGATTGAACAGAGAGCCATGGCGAATACCGCATCGGCGCGCAAGCGCATCCGGCAGACCGAGGTCCGCACCGCGCGCAACGTCGCGCGCCGATCACGCATGCGTACCTTCATCAAGAAGGTGGAGACGGCGATCGCGAGCGGCGACAAGGAGCAGGCTTCGGCCGCACTTCGCGCCGCGCAGCCGGAGCTGCAGCGCGCCGCCGGCAAGGGCATCGCGCACCACAACACCATCGCACGCAAGATCTCCCGCCTGTCGGCGCGCATCAAGGCGATTGCCGCCGCCGCCTGAAGTGTCGCGCCCGGTTCCCGGATCACGCGACAATAGAACGTAAACGAGACCGGGCGATACGCTCGGTCCTGTTCGTCGTTGCGCCCGGTCCGGGTGATGTTCCCTGTTCGTTTCCGCTAAAAACTGACCTGTTTACTTGACTTTGCCTCATTTTTGCGAAGGCAAATTATCGGTTAGATTCCCGTTGCGACCCCCTGACCTGTGTTTTACTGTCCGCCACGGTCACCATGATGACCGCAAGCTGTAACAGACGACGTTTCCCGATCCCGTATGCGTTCCAAAAAAACCGCGGTTGCGGCCATGGCGGAACCGCGTTCAGAGCCGGGCGTGATCGTCGCGCCGATCGAGAACTCGGCCGCGTGCGTGGCTAGGAGTAAGGTGGGTGAGAGTGGATTCGAGAAATCGTGCCGTCGAGCCTGACTTCGCGGCAACGGCCCGGGATCTGCCCAGGGACCCGCTGGCAGAGCTTCCCACCACCGAATGCACCGCACCAACCGCCTTGCCGCACCGCTTCGAGGCGAGCTGGTCGCGCATCCGCTCGCGCCTGCAGGTCGAGGTCGGCGACGTCGAGTATCGCACCTGGTTGCGTCAGATCCGCCTGGGCGATGCCGAGGGCGACGAGATCACCTTGCTGCTGCCGACACGCTTCCTGCGCGATTGGGTGCGCAGCCAGTATGGCGACCGGCTAAGCGCGCTGTGGCACGCCGAGGTCACGGAGATCCGCCGCGTGGAGCTGCAACTCGGCGCCGAACCCGATGGCGCTGCCGCAGCGGTCGCGGCGCCTGACGATACGGCGCTGATCAGGACGCAGGGTCAGCCCGTCGTCGCCGCGGAACCCCAGCTCGCGGTCGCGCGCGCCGAGCTGGCCGCGCCGCTGGATCCGCGCTTCACCTTCGACAGCTTCGTCGTCGGCAAGCCCAACGAGTTCGCCCACGCCTGCGCCCGACGCGTCGCCGAGCGGCCCTCCAGCCCGGGCTTCAATCCGCTGTTCCTGTACGGCGGCGTCGGGCTCGGCAAGACGCACCTGATGCACGCGATCGGCCTGGAGCTGACGCGCGGCGGCCGGGTGTCGGTGGCCTACATGTCGGCCGAGAAGTTCATGTATCGCTTCATCGCCGCGATCCGCTCGCAATCGACGATGGAGTTCAAGGAGCAGCTGCGTTCCGTCGATGTGCTGATGATCGACGACCTGCAGTTCCTGATCGGCAAGGACAACACCCAGGAGGAGTTCTTCCACACCTTCAACGCCCTGGTCGATGCCGGCAAGCAGATCGTGGTGTCCGCCGACAAGTCGCCGTCGGACCTGTCGGGGCTCGAGGATCGGCTGCGCACGCGGCTGGGTTGCGGCATGGTCGCCGACCTGCACGCCACCACCTTCGAGCTGCGTATCTCGATCCTGGAGGCCAAGGCGGCGGCGTCCGGCGTCGCGGTGCCGCCCAAGGTGCTGGAGTTCCTGGCGCACAAGATCACCTCGAACGTGCGCGAGCTCGAGGGCGCGCTCAACCGCATGATCGCGCACGCCAACCTGTTCGGCCGCCCGGTGACGCTGGATGCGACGCAGGAGGTGCTGCATGACATCCTCAAGGCGCATGACCGGCGCGTCACCATCGAGGAGATCCAGCGCAAGGTCGCCGAGCACTGGAACATCCGACTGACCGACATGTCCTCGGCGCGACGGGCGCGCGCGGTGGCGCGGCCGAGGCAGGTGGCGATGTTCCTCGCCAAGCAGCTCACCAGCCGCTCCCTGCCCGAGATCGGGCGCAAGTTCGGCAATCGCGACCACACCACGGTGATGCATGCGGTCAGCCGCGTCGCGGAGCTGATGGAACGCGACACCGGGTTCGCCGAGGATGTCGAGCTGCTGCGTCGCATGCTGGAGAGCTGAGCCGGCGGCCTCCGGAACGCCGCTCCCGGGCCTGAGGGCGTGCCGCCGCAATTGGGGATCTCGCGGGCCTTGGCAGGCATCAGGCGAAGTGCGGGCTGTTTGCGGTCCGTCTCGGGGCTGCTAGTCTCGCTCCTCCGGATCCGCACGTCCGGCGCAGAGGACCCGCGTAATGAAGCTGAAGGCCGACCGCGCGACGCTGCTCAAGGCGCTCGCCCATATCCAGAGCGTGGCCGAGAAGCGCAACACCATCCCGATCCTGGCCAACGTGCTGATCGCCGCCCGCGGAGGCCGCCTCAGCTTGACCGCGACCGACATGGAAATCGCCGTGGTCGAGAGCATCGCCGCCGGGGTCTCGCGCGACGGCGCCACCACCGCTCCCGCCTCGGTGCTCTACGAGATCGTGCGCAAGCTTCCGGACGGTGCGGAGGTCGAGCTCGACCATGCCGGCGGCGACGCGCCGCTGGCGCTGCGTGCCGGACGCTACGCGACCAGCCTCAACGTTTTGGCGATCGACGATTTCCCCTCCATGACCGCGGGCACCCTGCCGCACAGGTTCCGTCTTCCCTCCGGCATGCTGCGCGGCCTGATCGACCGCACCCGGTTCGCGATCTCCACCGAGGAGACACGCTACTACCTGAACGGCATCTACCTGCACGTGGCCGAGGCAGGGGCCGGCGCGATGCTGCGTGCGGTGGCGACCGACGGACATCGGCTGGCGCGGGTGCAGACCGAGCTGCCCGACGGTGCGGCCGGCATGCCGGGAGTGATCGTGCCGCGCAAGACCATCAACGAGCTGCGCAAGCTGCTCGACGAGACCGCGGAAGATGTGGAGCTGTCGCTGTCGGAGACGCGGATCCAGTTCGTGGTCGGCAGCGTGATGCTGACCAGCAAGCTGATCGACGGCACTTTTCCCGAGTACGACCGCGTGATCCCGCGCGACAACGACAAGATCCTTCGCGTGGGCAAGAAGGACTTCAGCGACGCGGTGGCGCGGGTCGCGGCGATCAGCCAGGAGCGGTCACGCCCGGTGAAGCTCTCGATCGAGCGCAACCTGCTGACCCTGTCCGCGGCGAGCCCTGATCAGGGTACGGCGAAGGAGGAGCTCGATGACGGACGGGTCAGCTATGACTCGACACCGCTCGAGATCGGCTTCCAGGCCCGCTACCTGAACGACATCACCGACCAGATCGACAAGGACGTCGAGTTCGCCTTCTCCGACAGCGCGGCGCCGACCGTGGTGCGTGACGTCGACAGCCCGTCGGCGCTGTACGTGCTGATGCCGATGCGCGTCTGAGACGCACCTGGATCCACTGGCGGACGCCCCGACCGTGCGGGTGATCCCTGCCGCATGTTGACCCTGCAGCGGCTGGTCCTGACCGAGTTCCGCAACTACGCGAGCCTGGCGTGGAGCCGCTCGGCGCCGATCACGGTGCTGAGCGGGGCCAACGGCAGCGGCAAGACCAACCTGCTGGAGGCGCTGTCGCTGCTGGTGCCCGGGCGCGGGCTGCGCGGGGCGCGCCTCGCCGAGCTGCCGCGCCTGGGTGCGCCGCAGCCCG
>CAXTOC010000174.1:0-6230 GCA_964245725.1 uncultured Acetobacteraceae bacterium
GGCGCTCTCGGGCAGCTTCACCGGGCTGGTGGTGGCCTCCACCCTGAACACGGTGGGACTGTACTTCCTGGCCTGCGGCGCGGCATGGGTGCTGCACCGACGCGGCACCTCGACGCTCGGCGCGCCGGTCAGCTTCGCCGCCCTTCCCGCTGCCGCGCTGTGCGGGATGGCGGCGATGGCGCTGCTGGTCGGCGTGGCGCCGCGCCCCGAGGTGCTGGGTCTGGCCGCCGTGGTGGTCGGCAGCGTGGTGCTGTACGCGGTGATGCGACGGGCCGCTTTGGCGCGTCTGAACAACTAGTCGGCAAGCTGCTGAGAAACTCACGGAGCGTCGGAGACAGGCAGGGGGCTTTGCCCCTGGACCCATCGAGGGTGGAGCCTTTAAAATCCATTCGGGCCCTTGCTTGGTCTTCCTTGCGGATCGACGCGACGCCATTCGTCGATCCGGTCGGACGCGGTCAGTTGGTGGCACCCCCGTCGAGCACGATCGCGGCCCCGGTCATGAAGCTGCTCTCGTCGGCGGCAAGGTAGGCCGCGAGTGCCGCCACCTCGTCGGGCGTGCCGAGCCGGCCGATCGGCTGGCGGGCGATGAAGTTGGCGCGCGCCGCGACCGGGTCGTCGAAGGCCGCGATCCGCTCCTCCAGCGACGGCGAGGCTACGGTGCCGGGACAGATGCAGTTGCAGCGTACGCCCTGGCCGACATGGTCGGCGGCGATCGCCTTGGTGAGCCCGATCACAGCACCCTTGGTGGCACCGTACGCCGCCCGGTTCGGGAAGCCCCGGATCGACGAGGCGATCGAGGCGATGTTGATGATGCTGCCATGGCCTGCCGACAGCATGGCCGGCAGCACGGCGCGCACGACGTGGTAGATCGAATCGACGTTGAGGCTGAAGGAGCGCTGCCAGGCTTCGGCATCGGCGTCCAGGATCGAGCCGTGATGCACCCAGCCGACGCAGTTCACGACGATGTCGAACCTTGCCCACGGGGCGAGCGTCGCCTGGATCTGCGCCGGGTCCGAGGCGTCGAGGACGCAGCGTGTGATGCGGTCGTGCGCCAGCTCGGCCAGCTTCGCCGTGTTGATGTCGACGGCGACCACAGTGGCGCCTTCCTCCGCCAGGCGCCACGCTGTCGCCCTCCCGATCCCCTGCGCCGCCGCCGTGACCAGCGCCGTGCGGCCCACGAGCCGCGTCGCTACCGGCGGGCTCGCCGCGCTCGCCGGTGTTCCGGTCAATGGGCTCATGCTGTTTCTCCCCCTTTTGAATTCACGGCTGTCGTGTCCCTGGTCCACCCTTAGACCTCATCTTCATCCCGAAGATCGGGACCCACCGCCGGGGTCTCGATGTAGCAGAGCTTCTGCACGGGGCGGCGATGACGACCGACATCGTTTGATTCTGCCGTTGCAGGGCTGTCGCTGCAGGCGGTGTCCGCCAGCGTCCACGTGGCAAGTGCCGACCGCTGCGTCAGTATCGGTGCCGAGAAGACCGCGGATCTGTACTCCTTACCCGCCTGCGCCAATGCAGCGTCGTCGAGGTTACGCACGTCGTGCAGCGCGAACGGCGCCTGCCATAGCCAATCGCATCTGCGCGCGGTGGCCCTGAGGGGCGCGAACAATTCATCGATCGTCATGCCGGCGGAGCTGCCTGGCTGGTAGCTCGCAGATGGACCGCCCGTCGTGGTCGCCGCAAGCACCGGCAGGCCCGCCGTCGATGCCGCGATGTCCGGCTCCAGATAGAAGAGCGGCGTCAGGACAGCATCCATCCACTGCTTGAGCAGCGAGGGAACCGAGTACCAAAAGAGTGGAAACTGTAGGACCAGTCTGTCGGCGCACAGCACCCGCGCGCGCTCGACCGCGAAGTCGATCTTTCCGTCGGGGTAGAGTGCGTAGAGCTCAGCTACTTCCAGTCCGGACAGGTCGTTCAGCCCTGCGAGCAGCGCGCGGTTGGCTCGCGATGCGGCGAAATCGGGATGGGCAAGCACCAGCGCGGTGGTCATGTTCGACGCCTCCTCGGACGTGTCGATGGCAGCCCGCTGGACATTGATCCAAATGATGTTCGTTATGGTATGCCATTCACGCGATGAAGCTTCGCGGTATCGATCTCAACCTGCTCGTGATCTTGGATGCGTTGCTGGACGAAGCGCATGTGGGTCGGGCTGCCGAGCGGCTCGGCCTATCGCAACCAGCTGCCTCGAATGCGCTCGCTCGGGCGCGAGCGCTGTTCGGCGACCCGCTGCTGACACGCGCATCGCCGAACGGGCTTCGCCGAACGCCGCGCGCCGACGCGATGCGCGAACCTCTGCGGGCCGTTCTCGCCGAACTGGCGGTCATCGTTGCGGCCGGACCACCGGATCTGGCCGAGCTTCGAGGTGCGGTCCGGCTCGTGGCGTCCGACGTTCCCGCCGCTGCACTCGGCGCCGCGTTGACGACGGAGTTGGCGAAGCGGGCACCGGGCATCGACTTGATCTTCCACCCCTGGCACGTCGGCGATGAAGTGGCGCGACTTGAGCGCGGTGAGGTGGATCTCGCCGTTACCGTCGGGTCCCCTTCTGGCGCATCGCTGCGGACCGAACCGCTGGGCACGCATCCCTACAAGGTGGTGATGCGACGTGACCATCCGGCGGCGGCGGTCGAGACGTTCGACCTCGACTGCTGGCTAGCCTTTCCCCACGTTGTCGTTTCCGGCCGCGGGGACCGGCAGGGATCGGTCGACGCGCCGCTGGCTCGGATCGGGCGTCATCGACGCGTAGCGACCGTTGCGCCCACCTTTCTGCAGGCGCTGGAGTTGTTGTGCGATACGGATCTGCTCGCCGCATTTCCGGCGGGCGTCATGGTGAGCACCGCCGCCGCGCGGCTGACGTCCCGTCCCGTGCCGCTCGCCCTGGAGCCGGTCTCGCTTCACCTCGTCCGGCACCATCGCACCGACGCGGATCCGGCGGTGACGCTCGTCGCCGAGCTCGTGCGCGCAGTCGCGCCACGACTGGGTGGTCAGGAAGTCTCCTGAGTCGGTGTTCGCCCGAAACGAGCTTCCAGCGAGAATCTGCTCGGGCGGCCGATAGTCCCTCTTGCCTTCCAACGCGGTATCCTCTGGCGCGGATCACCGCCGGAATCGCCTCAACGCACGCCGAGCCCTGCGGTCAGCCCGCCATCGATCCGGTGGTCCGAGCCGGTGATGAAGCCGGCCTGGCCCGAAGCCAGGAAGGCGACGAGGGCCGCGACCTCCTCGGGTTCGGCGATGCGGCCGAGCGGATGCGCCGCGCCGAACCGGGCGAAGGCGGCATCGAGGTCGGCGTCCGGCCCGTCGAAGGCTCGCGCGGCGAGCGCCAGGATCGGCGTGCGCACCGAGCCTGGACTGACCGAGACGACCCTGATCCGGTCCGGCGCGAAGTCGAGCGCCATGGCGCGGGTGAGCGCGTGGATCGCGCCCTTGGAGGCGACGTAGGCGGCGACCCCCGCCTGGCAGGCGAAGCCCTGGACACTCGAGAGGGTGACGATGACCCCGCCGCCGCGCTGTCGCATCTCGGGCACGCCCCACAGCGCGGTCAGGTGTACCGAACCGACATTGACCGCGAGGCAGCGCGCGAACAGCTCGGGCGACGTCTCGACGGCATCGCCGTAGGGGTGGATCGCGGCGGCGTTGACGATGATGTCGAGGCCGCCATACGCCGCGACCGTCTCCGCGACGGCCGCCTGCACCGCGCCAGACAGGGCGACGTCCGCCTCCCGGATCAGGATCGCGAGCCCCGACGATGCGGCGGCGCGCGCCAGCGCGGCATTGGCCTCGGCATCGATCCCGAGCGCCATGACCCGCGCCCCGTCCTGGGCCAGGCGGATCGCGACCGCCCGTCCGATCCCGCTGGTCCCGGTCACCAGTGCCACCTTGCCGGCGAACGACTCCATGGCCGCTTCGAACCCGCGCGCGAATTTCGGAGGTTGGACACTAGCAGCGGAGGTGGGGCTTCTGCCAGATTTGCTCTGGCCAGATTTGCCCTGGCGCGTGGTCCGACGCCGGCAACGCTCCGGCCATCACGGATCCGGCAGGGGCGGATCCAGCCAGGGGGAGGTCGCCTGATGAGCAGGCTCGCCGTGGTGACCGGCGGAAGCAGCGGGATCGGCCGGCATCTGGTCGGGGCGTTCGCGCAGGCCGGCTTCGCCGTGTCCTTCAGCCATCTCGATTCGCCCGAGGCGGCGCGGGCGCTGGCGTCGGACGTCGAGGCCGACGGAGGACGCGCGCACGCGATGCGGTGCGACGTCGGCGTCGCCTCCGACGTGCGCCGCTTCTTCGAGGCGACGACCGCCTGGTTCGGCGACGCGCCCGACGTGCTGGTCAACAACGCCGGCGTGCAGACCTGGTCGCCGCTGCTCGATCTGACCGAGCAGGACTGGGACCGTGTCATCCGGACCAACCTGAAGGGCTGCTTCCTCAACACCAAGCAGGCGAGCGCGCTGATGATCGAGCGCGGCAAGCAGGGCGCGATCGTCAATATCGGTTCGGGCTGCAACAAGCTCGCCTTCCCGAACCTGGTCGACTACACCGCGTCGAAGGGCGGGATCGAGCAGTTCACCAAGGTCGCGGCGCTGGAGCTCGGGCCGCACGGCATACGGGTGAACTGCATCGCACCCGGTGCGATCGCGGTCGAGCGCACCGCGGGCGAGGCCGGCGACTACGCCGCCAGCTGGTCGAGGATCACGCCGCTGCGTCGGATCGGCACGCCGCAGGACATCGCCGGTCCGGTGCTGTTCCTGACCACGCCGGCGGCCTCCTTCATCACCGGACAGACCATCTGGGTCGATGGCGGCGTGTTCTCGCAGGCCGTGTGGCCGGCCGCATGAGCCGGCAAGGGAAAGAGGAGATCGTTCCATGAAAACACTGAAAGGGCCGGCCCTGTTCCTGGCGCAGTTCGCCGCGGACGAGGCGCCGTTCGACAACCTGGCCGCCATCGCGCGCTGGGCGCGGGAAGCCGGGTTCGAGGGCGTGCAGATCCCCTCGTGGGATGCGCGGCTGTTCGACCTCGCGCGCGCCGCCGAGAGTGACGTCTACTGCGACACGGTCCGCGGCGTCCTCTCCGAAGCGGGGCTCGTGCTGACCGAGCTCTCGACCCACCTGCAGGGCCAGCTCGTCGCCGCACACCCGGCGTATGAGCGGATGCTGGACGGCTTCGCCCCGGCCGCCCTGCACGGCGATCCTTCGGCGCGCCAGGACTGGGCGGTGCGGCAGCTGCATCTCGCTGCGCGCGCCTCGCGGCGGCTCGGCCTGACCGCCCACGCGACCTTCTCGGGCGCGCTCGCCTGGCCGTTCCTCTATCCGTTCCCGCAGCGGCCGCCGGGACTGATCGACGAGGCGTTCGACGAGCTGGCGCGGCGCTGGCGCCCGATCCTGGACGGCTTCGAGGAGGCCGGTGTGGATCTCTGCTACGAGCTGCATCCCGGCGAGGACCTGCATGACGGCGTGACCTTCGAGCGGTTCCTCGGGCGCGTCGGCGGCCACCCGCGCTGCAGCATCCTCTACGACCCGAGCCACTTCCTGCTGCAGTTCATGGACTATCTCGGCTTCATCGACGTCTACCACCAGCGCATCCGCATGTTCCACGTCAAGGACGCCGAGCACGTGCCCAGCCCCCGCCAGGGCGTCTATGGCGGCTACCAGGACTGGATCGACCGCGCCGGCCGCTTCCGCTCGCTCGGCGACGGGCAGATCGATTTCGGCGCCATCTTCTCCAGGCTCGCCCAGTACGACTTCGACGGCTGGGCGGTGGTCGAGTGGGAATGCTGCCTCAAGGACGCGCAGGTCGGCGCGCGCGAGGGTGCGGCGTTCGTGCGCCGGCACATCATCCCGGTCACCGGCCGCGCCTTCGACGATTTCGCGGGCAGCGGCACCGACCGGGCGGCCAACCGCCGCCTGCTCGGGCTGTGAGGGGCGTGCGATGACCGCTCCGCGCCGTCGGCTGCGTCTCGGCATGGTCGGCGGCGGCGCCGGCGGCTTCATCGGCGCCGTGCACCGCATCGCCGCACGCCTCGACGACCGCTACGAGCTGGTCGCCGGCGCGCTGTCGTCGGATCCGGCACGCGCCGCGGGCTCCGCGGCGGCACTGCACATCGCGCCCGACCGCGCCTACCCGGACTTCGAGGCGATGGCGCGGGCCGAGGCGGCGCGCGCCGACCGGATCGACGCCGTCAGCATCGTCACCCCGAACCACAGCCACGCCGCGATCTGCACCGCCTTCCTGTCGCGCGGCA
>CAXTOC010000175.1:0-6223 GCA_964245725.1 uncultured Acetobacteraceae bacterium
GGTCGGCACCACCTGCACGGCGTGGTCCGGCGCCCGGGCCAGCAGCGTCGCCGCCAGGTTGCGCCGCAGCCCCCCGGACAGCAGGCGCTGCCACCCGTGGGCGCCCTGCCGCCGGCCGACCACGATCCGGGTGACGTTGCGCGCCCGTGCCACCTCCAGGGTGATGGCGACGATGCCTTCTTGCGCGGTGCGCACGGCGCGTATCTCGGTCTCGGCGCCCAGCTCCGCCGCCAGGCCCATGATCCGCGCGATCCGCACCGTGTCGGCCGGCGCCTCTCCGGCCGTCTCCACGTGCAGCACCAGCCAGGGCGCGTGCAGCGCGTCGGCCAGACGCTTGGCCTCGCGCAGCACGGTCTCGCCGTTGTCCGGTCCGACCAGGGCCAGCACCCGGTCGCCGGCAGGCCACGGACCGGCGATGGCGTTGGAGCGCATGTAGTCGAGCAGCCCGGCATCGACGTGCTGGGCGGCGCGTCGCAGCGCGATCTCGCGCAGCGCCTGCAGGTTGCCCTCGCGGAAGAAGCCGCCCAGCGCCCGCGCCGCCACGTCCGGGCGGTAGATCCGGCCTTGGCTCAGCCGGGCGCGCAGGTCGGCCGGCGACAGGTCGATCAGTTCGATCTCGTCGGCCAGCTCCAGCACGTGGTCGGGCAGGGTCTCGGTCACCCGGACCCCGGTGATGCGCAGCACCGTGTCGTTCAGGCTTTCCAGGTGCTGGACGTTGAGCGTGGTCCAGACCGGTATGCCGGCGGCGAGCAGCTCGGCCACGTCCTCCCAGCGCCTGCCGTGCCGGCTGCCGGGGGCGTTGGAATGCGCGAGCTCGTCGACCAGGAGCAGGCAGGGACGCAGCGCCAGCGCTCCGTCCAGGTCGAACTCCTCCAGGGTCTGGCCGCGATACTCGATGCGCAGCCGCGGCAGCACCGGAAGGTCGCCGAGCTGGGCCTCGGTCTCGGCCCGGCCGTGGGTCTCGATCAGGCCGGCGACGATGCCGTGCCTGCCTTCCGCCAGGAGGCGGCGCGCCTGGGCCAGCATCTCGCAGGTCTTGCCGACGCCGGGTGCGGCGCCCAGGAAGATCTTCAGCGGCGCGCGGGCGGCCTTCGCTTCGGCGGCAAGCAGCGCGTCCGGATCGGGACGCTTCCGCTCGGTCCGCATTAGGCGGCGATCCGGCCCCAGCCGGAGAACGATCGTCCAGTCATGCTCGGCTTCGCCACGCTCTGGCTGCGCGCACCGCGATCCTCCCTGTCCCGGCCGGAATGCCGATGCGGATCACCCTACCGGCTGCTCGTGTGCACCCCGACACCGGTGTCGCCCGTCGCGGGCAGGGAGTCGAGGGCGAGGTTCAGGCGCAGCACGTTGACCCGTGGCTCGCCGAACAGGCCGAGCAGCCGGCCCTCGGTCTGCGCCGCCAGCAGCCGGCGGACGGTGTCGACCGGAAGGTGGCGCGCCGTGGCGACGCGGCCTGCCTGCAGGGCGGCGTAGTCGGGGGAGATGTCCGGATCCAGCCCGGAGCCGGAACTGGTCACCGCGTCCATCGGGATGCTGCCGGGTGCGGCACCCCCCTTCTGCAGCGCGGCCACGTCGGCCGCGACCCGGTCGTGCAGCGCCTTGGAGGTGGGGGCGAGGTTGGAGGCAGACGAGCTGCTGCCGTCATAGGGGGTCGGCACGGTCTTGCTGGGGTCTTTCGGGTCGGAGCCGGAGATCGCCGACTCCCGGCCGTGGAAGTAGCGGTCGGTGGTGAAGTTCTGGCCGATCAGGGCGGAGCCGACCGGCCGGCCGTCGCGCTCGAGCAGGCTGCCGGTGGCGGGGCCGGGGAACGCCACTGCGCCCAGGCCGACGAAGCCGAGCGGGAACAGCAGCCCGAGCAGCAGGGTGAACAGGACGACGAGGGAAAGTGCCGGACGCAGATGCTGAAGCATGACCTGATCCTCAGGCGAAGACGTGGAGGGCGGTGAGAGCCATGTCGATAATCTTGATGCCGATGAAGGGCACCACGATGCCGCCGATGCCGTAAATCAGCAGGTTCCGGCGCAGCAGCGAGGCGGCGCTGACGGCCTTGAAGTCCACTCCCTTCAGCGCCAGCGGCACCAGGGCGATGATCACCAGGGCGTTGAAGATCACCGCCGATAGGATGGCGCTCTGCGGCGTCGACAGGCGCATGACGTTGAGCGCCGACAGGCCGGGATAGGCGACCACGAAGATCGCCGGCAGGATCGCGAAGTACTTGGCGATGTCGTTGGCGATCGAGAACGTCGTCAGCGCGCCGCGGGTGATCAGCAGCTGCTTGCCGATCTCGACGATCTCGATCAGCTTGGTGGGATCGCTGTCGAGGTCGACCATGTTGGCCGCCTCGCGCGCCGCCTGGGTGCCGGTCTGCATCGCGACGCCCACGTCGGCCTGCGCCAGCGCCGGGGCGTCGTTGGTGCCGTCGCCGCACATCGCCACCAGGCGGCCCTCGGACTGCGCGGAGCGGATGTAGCCGAGCTTGTCCTGCGGGGTGGCCTCGGCGATGAAGTCGTCGACGCCGGCCTCGCTGGCGATCGCCGCCGCGGTGACGCGGTTGTCGCCGGTCACCATCACCGTGCGTATGCCCATGCGGCGGAGGGCCGCGAAGCGGTCGCGTATGCCGGGCTTCACCACGTCCTTGAGCTCGATGACGCCGAGCAGGCGGTTATCCTCCGCCACCGCGAGCGGCGTGCCGCCGGAGCGGGCGATCCGCTCCACCGCCGCGGTGAAGGCCTGTGGCGGCCTGGTCTCGCCCACCGCCTTGAGCAGCGAGTCGACCGCGCCCTTGCGCCACACCCGGCCGCCGGCGTCGAGGCCGGACAGGCGCGTGTTGGCCGAGAACGGCACCGGCACCGCGCCGTCCGGCGCCACCGACACGATCCCGAACTTGTCGCGCGCCAGGGCGTGGATCGAGCGGCCTTCCGGGGTCTCGTCGCCGACCGAGGCCATCGCGGCGGCCTCGGCGACGCGCTGCTCCTCGACCCCCGGCACCGCGCTGAAGCTGGCAGCCATGCGGTTGCCGAAGGTGATGGTGCCGGTCTTGTCCAGCAGCAGGGTGTCGACGTCGCCGGCCGCCTCGACCGCGCGGCCGGAGGTCGCCACCACGTTGAAGCGCACCAGGCGGTCCATGCCGGCGATGCCGATCGCCGACAGGAGGCCGCCGATGGTGGTCGGGATCAGCGTCACCAGGAGTGCGGCCAGTACCGGCACCGACAGGATGGTGGCGGAGTAGTGCGCGAAGCCGACCAGGGTCGCGACCGCGATCAGGAAGATGATGGTGAGGCCGGCGAGCAGGATGTCGAGCGCGATCTCGTTCGGAGTCTTGGAGCGCGACGCGCCTTCCACCAGCGCGATCATGCGGTCGATGAAGGTGTGGCCGGGCTCGGCGGTGATTCGCACCAGCAGGCTGTCCGACACCACCTGGGTGCCGCCGGTCACCGCCGAGCGGTCACCGCCCGCCTCACGGATCACCGGCGCGCTCTCGCCAGTGATGGCGCTCTCGTTGATGGAGGCGATGCCGCTGATGATCTCGCCGTCGAGCGGGATCAGGTCGCCGGTCTCGACCAGCACCACGTCGCCGACGCGCAGGTCGGTCGAGGAGACGGTGCCGTACAGCGCCGGGTCGTCGGGGTTGGGCACCCGCTTGGCGATCATCTCGTTGCGCGCGCGACGCAGGCTTTCGGCGCGCGCGCGGCCGCGGCCTTCGGCCATCGCCTCGGCGAAGGTCGCGAACAGCACCGTCAACCACAGCCAGATCGCGATCGCCAGCGCGAACGCTGCGTGCGGCGGGTGGGTGAACAGGTCGCGCACGCCGAGGATCGTGGTCAGGATCGCGACCACCTCGGTCACGAAGATGACCGGGTTGCGCATCAGCTGGCGCGGGTTGAGCTTGGCGACGGAGTCACGCGCGGCGCGCAGCGCGATCCTGCGGTCGAACAGGGCGAGCGCCGGGGCGCCCTCGCCGGAAGGGGAGGTGGTGGCGGACATCGTTCGGGTCCTCAGTATGTGGTGCCGGTGCGCAGCCCGACATGCTCGGCGATCGGTCCGAGCGCGTCGGCCGGCAGGAACTGCAGTCCGCCCAGGATGACGATCACGCCGACCAGCAGCCCCACGAACAGCAGCCCGGTGGTCGGGAAGGTGCCTGCGGTCATCTTGAGCTTCGGCTTGAGGCCAAGCGAGCCGGCGATCGCCAGGATCGGCACCATCACCGCGAACCGGCCGAACAGCATGGCAAAGGCCTGCCCGTAGGCCAGCAGCGGCGTGGAGGCGGTGATCCCGGCGAAGGCGCTGCCGTTGTTCTCGGTGGCCGAGGTCCAGGCGTAGAGCATCTCGGTCAGGCCGTGCGGCCCGGCGTTGGACAGCGCCGCGAGCCCGGCCGGCAGGACCAGCGACAGCCCGGCGCCGCACAGGATCCACAGCGTCAGGATCAGCAGCGCCAGCATGGCCAGCTTGACCTCGCGCGCCTGCACCTTCTTGCCGAGATATTCCGGCGTGCGCCCGACCATCAGGCCGGCGACGAACACCGCCAGCAGCGCGAACACGACCATGAAGTAGAAGCCCGAGCCGATGCCGCCCGGAGTTACCTCGCCCAGCTGCATCAGGAACAGCGGCACCAGCTCGCCCAGCGGCATGAAGCTGTCGGTGGCTCCGGACACGGCGCCGGTCGAGGTGCCGGTGGCGCCGACGTTCAGCATCGCCGTCAGCGCGGTGCCGAAGCGGACCTCCTTGCCCTCCAGGTTGCCCTGCGCCTGGTCCACGCCGAGCGCGTGCAGGATCGGGTTGCCGGCGGCCTCGGCCGCGTAGGCCAGGATCATGCCGAGGCCGAGGATGCCGACCATCGTCACCAGCAGCGCGCGGCCCTGGCCGGGCTCGCGCACCAGGCGACCGAAGGTGACCGGCAGCGCAAACGGGATCAGCAGCAGCATGAACGTTTCGAGCCCGCAGGTCAGCGCCGTCGGGTTCTCGAACGGGTGCGCGCTGTTGGCGTTGAAGAAGCCGCCGCCGTTGGTGCCGAGCTCCTTGATCGCCTCCTGGAACGCCACCGGCCCCAGCGCGATGGTCTGCTTGATGCCTTCCAGCGTGGTGACGGTGGCGAACGCGTGCAGCGTGTCGGGAACGCCGCTCGCCATCAGCAGGATCGTGAACACGCAGGCGAGCGGCAGCAGCACGTAGAGCGTGGCGCGGGTCAGGTCGGCCCAGAAGTTGCCGAGCGTCTGCACGCCGCCAGCGGCGAACGCGCGCATCACCGCAACCGCCACCGCGATGCCGGACGCGGCGGACAGGAAGTTGTGCACAGTCAGGCCGAACATCTGCGCGCCGTTCGAGATGCCGGACTCCGGCGTGTAGGCCTGCCAGTTGGTGTTGGTGACGAACGAGACCGCAGTGTTGAACGCGATCGCCGGCGGCATCCCGGTGATGCCCTGCGGGTTGAACGGCAGGTAGAACTGCAGCCGCAGGATCAGGTAGAGCAGCGCGAAGTGGAGGGCGTTCAGCAGCAGCAGCGCGGTGGTGTAGCCGCGCCAGCCCATGCCGCGCGCTGGGTCGATCCCGCACGCCGCGTAGAGGCCGCGCTCGACCGGTCCCAGCACTGGCGTGAGAAAGGAGCGCTGCCCTTCCATGACGGTGGCGAGGTAGCGTCCCACCGGGAACGCGGCCGCAATGATGATGGCGAGGATGACGAGGATCTCGAGCAGGCCGAGGGTGGTCATGACCGGGGTTCCCTCAGAAGTCTTCGGGGCGGATCAGTGCCCAGCCGAGATAGACCAGGAGGCCGATGGACACGCCGGCTCCCAGGATCAGGTCGATGCTCATCGCCTAGATCCTGCCGCACAGCGACGCGTAGCCATCCATCAGAAGGATGGCTCCAATGCCGAGGACGAGGAGGAAGATGTCGAACATGGGGCGCCCCTTCTCATGGTGGCCCGGCTTACGCCGGTGGCTCGTAAAGGGGCTATTCAGAGCTTCTTGAAACAAATAAAGGCTGCGTAAAGGCGATTTCTCCTTAGAACCTGAGGATCACGTTTGCGGCGAGGGTGAAATCTCCGGCTGCATTGCGCCTCACCGCCAGCTTGAGTTGGACCTGCTGCTGGAGCTGGCGGAGCGGCAGCAGGTCGACCTCGGCCGGATCTCGGTGCTGGACCTGGTCGGGCAGTTCGTCGCGGCGATGGACAGGCTGGCCGGGCGGGTGCCGGTGGAGCGCCACGCGGAGTGGCTGGTGCTGGCGATC
>CAXTOC010000176.1:0-4184 GCA_964245725.1 uncultured Acetobacteraceae bacterium
GTACTTGGTCATCTCGGCCGACTCGGGCGTCATGACCAGGAACGGCCGCTCGGTCCGGAGGAACGGCTCGTACAGCTTGTGCAGGGTGGCCCCGACCTCGGGCCGGCGGACGCCGACGACGACCCGGTCGGGCTCGTGCGCGACGCCTCGGTCGACGTGGTGGTCGAGCTGATCGGCGGCGCCGACGGGCCGGCGCGACAACTGGTCGAGGCCTGCCTGGTCGCGGGCCGCCCGGTGGTCACCGCCAACAAGGCGCTGATCGCGGTGCACGGCGCCGGGCTCGCCGCCGAGGCGGAGCGGCGGCACACCACGCTCGCCTTCGAGGCCGCGGTCGCCGGCGGCATCCCGGTGATCAAGGCGGTGCGCGAGGGCCTCGCCGCCGACCGGCTCACCCGCGTCGGCGGCATCCTCAACGGCACCTGCAACTACATCCTGACCGCCATGCGCGAGAGCGGCCGCGACTTCGCCGCCAGCCTCGCCGAGGCGCAGGCGCTGGGCTACGCCGAGGCCGATCCGCGGGCGGACATCGACGGCGTCGACGCCGCGCACAAGCTAGCCATCCTAGCCGCACTCGCCTTCGGCCGTCCGGTGGATTTCGCGTCGGTGCACGTCGAGGGCATACGCCAGGTCGGGCGGCTCGACATCGGCTTCGCCGCCGAGCTCGGCTACCGGATCAAGCTGCTCGGCATCGCACAGCTGACCGCGGCCGGCGTCGAGGCGCGCGTGCATCCGTGCCTGGTGCCCGTCTCGGCGCCGATCGCGCTGGTCGAGGGCGTGTTCAACGCGGTGTTCGCCGAGGGCGACTTCGTCGGCCGGATGATGATCGAGGGCAGGGGTGCCGGCGCCGGCCCCACGGCGGCCGCGGTCGTCGCCGACCTGATCGACATCGCCCGCGGCAGCCGCATCCCGGTCTGGGGTGCCGGGACGCACGCGCTGTCGCGCATCGTCAGCGTGCCGATCACCCGACACGCCGGCGACTACTACCTGCGCCTGCACGTGCTCGACCGGCCCGGCGTGATCGCCGAGATCGCGGCCGTGCTGCGCGACTGCGGCGTCTCGCTCAGGAGCATGCTGCAGCACGGCCAGAGCAGCGCGGAGCCGGGTGGCGCGCAGTCGGGAAGTGCGGAGCCGGGTTGGGCGGAGTCGGGCGGCGCGGCGTCGGGCGGCGCGGCGTCGGGCGAGCCGGCGGTGCCGATCGTGCTGGTCACCCACCGCACCGGGGAGCCGGCGATGCGCCAGGCGATGGAGCGGATCGCGGCTCTCGACGTGGTGCTGGAGCGGCCTAACATGATCCGCATCGAAGCCGGCTGAGGAGGCCGCCATGCCCGCCACGCGATCTTCCTACCAGGCCGACGACCGCAACCTCGCCCTCGAGCTGGTGCGCGTCACCGAGGCGGCGGCCCTCGGCGCCTCGCACTGGACCGGGCGCGGCCTGAAGAACGAGGCCGACGGTGCGGCGGTGGAGGCGATGCGGCACGCCTTCGACACGGTGGCCATCGACGGCACCGTGGTCATCGGCGAGGGCGAGATGGACGAGGCGCCGATGCTCTATATCGGCGAGAAGGTGGGGGCCGGCGGCCCCGCGATGGACATCGCCGTCGACCCGCTGGAGGGCACGGTGCTGACGGCCAAGAACGCGCCCAACGCGCTGACCGTGGTGGCGCTGGCCGAGGCCGGCAAGTTCCTGCACGCCCCCGACATCTACATGGACAAGATCGCGGTCGGCGGCGACCTGCCGGAGGGCGTGGTCGACCTCGACGCGCCGATCGGCGAGAACCTGCGCAACCTCGCCCGCGCCCGCAAGAGCGGGATCGACGAGCTCGTGCTGTGCACCCTCGACCGCGACCGGCACGAGGAGCTGATCGCCCATACGCGCGAGGCCGGCGCGCGGGTGATGCTGATCTCCGACGGCGACGTCGCCGCCATCATCGCCGCCTGCCTGCCCGGCAGCGGCGTCGACATCTATGCCGGCTCCGGCGGCGCGCCCGAGGGGGTGCTGGCGGCGGCGGCGCTGCGCTGCGTCGGCGGCCACATGCAGGCGCGGCTGATGTTCGAGGACGAGGAGCAGGTGGCACGCGCGGCGGCGATGGGAGAGGGCGATCCGCGGCGACGCCTGACGCTGCTCGACATGGCGCGCGGCGACGTCCTGTTCTCCGCCACCGGCGTCACCTCCGGCGCACTGCTGCGCGGCGTGCAGCGCACCGACGCGCGGGCGATCACCCACTCCATCGTCATGCGCTCGAAGTCCGGCACCGTGCGCTTCATCGAGGGCCACCACAACTTCGCCACCAAGACCTGGAGTGCGAGCTGAGCCGAGTGCCGGCCGACCCGGCTTGCGCATCGGTGTTGGCGCAGGCGCCGCGCCCCTGCCTCGACGTGACCGCGAGCCTCACCGGGCGGCGCTGGATCTGGAGCGCCGAGGTCTCCGAGCGCCATGCCAGCGCGATTGCGCAGCGCCACGACCTGCCGGAGATCCTCGGCCGGCTGCTGCACGCGCGCGGCGTCGCCGCCGACCAGGTCGGCCTGTTCCTGGAGCCGACGCTGCGCGCGCTGCTGCCCAACCCCTCCTGCCTGACCGACATGGAGCTGGCCGCCGACCGGCTGGCGCACGCCGTGCTCCGCGCCGAGACGGTCGGCATCTTCGGCGACTACGACGTCGACGGCGCCTGCGCCTGCGCGGTGCTGGCGAGCCTGCTCGGCGATCTCGGCTGCACCGTGCTGACCCACGTGCCGGACCGGATACGCGAGGGCTACGGCCCCAACGCGCCGGCGCTGCTCGGCCTGGCCGGGCGCGGCGCCACGCTGGTGGTCTGCGTCGACTGCGGCACCGCGGCCGCCGCACCCCTGGCGGCACTCGCCGGGATCGCCGACGTGGTGATCCTGGACCACCACAAGGCGGAGGGGCCGCCGCCGCCGGTGCTGGCGACCGTCAACCCGAACCGGCTGGACTGCGCGTCCGGCCTCGGTGCGCTGTGCGCGGCCGCGATCGCCTTCGTCGCCGGGGTCGCGACGCTGCGCGCGCTGCGCCGGCAAGGCTGGTTCACGCAGCGCCCGGAGCCCGACCTGCTGGCGCTGCTCGACCTGGTGGCGCTGGCGACGATCTGCGACGTGATGCCGCTCAGCGGCCTGAACCGCGCGCTGGTGACGCAGGGGCTGAAGGTGATGGCGCGACGCGGCCGGGTCGGCATCAATGCCCTGCTCGAGGTGGCCATGGCGCGCGGCGCGCCCGACGCCTTCACCTGCGGCTTCGCGCTCGGACCGCGGATCAACGCCGGCGGCCGCATCAGCGAGGCCGATCTGGGGCTGCGGCTGCTGCTCTGCCGCGACCTCGACGAGGCGAGGCTGCTGGCGGAGCGGCTGGACGGCGTGAACCGCCAGCGCCGCGGCGTCGAGGGCGGCATCCTGGAGCAGGCGATGGCGATGGCGGCGACGCAGATCGAGGCCGGCCACGCGGTGCCGATGCTGCACGGCGCCGCCTGGCATCCGGGCGTGGTCGGCATCGTCGCGGGCCGGGTCAAGGAGCGCTTCAACCGCCCAAGCCTGGTCGGAGGCTGCCAGGAGGACGGCACGATCAAGGGCTCCGGTCGTTCGGTGCCCGGCCTCGACCTCGGTGCCGCGGTGATCGCCGCAAGGCAGTCCGGGCTGCTGCTGAGCGGCGGTGGGCACGCGATGGCGGCCGGGTTCTCGCTGCGTCGGGAGCAGCTGGGCGCGTTCCACGATTTCCTCGACGAGAGGCTGGCGCAGGCGCGGCAGCGTCCCGCGGCACTCGACCTCGCCGTCGACGGCGTGCTGAGCGTGGCCGGCGCCAGCGCCGAGCTCGCCGCCCATGTCGGCCGGCTGGCGCCGTTCGGGGCGGGCAACGAGGAGCCGGTGTTCGTGCTGCCGCATGTCCGGGTGGCGCGGGCGGACCGGCTCGGCCGCGAGGGCAACACGCTGCGCGCGATCGTCGAAGGGGAGGGCGGCGGCCGGATCAAGGCGCTGCTGTTCCGCGCCGGCGACAGCGCGGTCGCGCGTGCGCTCGAGGCCCGCGACGGGGCGAGGCTGCACGTCGCCGGCCAGCTGCGGGCGGAGAGCTGGAACGGCCAGACCAGTGCCAGCTTCTTCATCACCGATGCGGCCGCGGCTTGACCGGCTCCTGGTGCTCCGCTACCCAGCCACGGCCGCAGTCCCGTTCGTCTAGTGGC
>CAXTOC010000176.1:4194-6217 GCA_964245725.1 uncultured Acetobacteraceae bacterium
AGCCCGCTCACAGCGGCGCTGGAGCGGCGCGACGGTCTGCTGCATCTGGCCGGCTGGCTGCGCGCCGAGAGCTGGAACGACACCACGAGCGTCGGCTTCTTCATTCAGGACGCGGCGCTTGCTTGACCCCCTCCGCCCCCTCGGCTACGCAGGCGCCGCGGTCCTTCCGGGCCGATCCGGCCCTGTCCCGTTCGTCTAGGGGCCTAGGACACCGCCCTTTCACGGCGGTAACACGGGTTCGAACCCCGTACGGGACGCCATGCGTCCCGCGACGGCGCGGCCTCCGGCTTCCGGAACCCGTCGTTGCGCAACGTGTTGTGACCTGCACTGGGCAGTGGGATCTCGACGGGTGCGACGTCACGCCTTCTCATCCGATGCCGCGCTGATGTCCCGAGGCCGGCGAGAACCGCCTGCCCCGGATATACCGGGCCCGGCCCCGGCCGGTGCCGCGCCCGAGGGGAAGGTCGCGCATTGAGCGACGCCTCGCTGATGGTCGTGGGTATCGGCGCCTCCGCCGGCGGCCTGGAGGCGTTCCACAGCTTCTTCGGGGGCATGCCGGCGGAGCCCGGGCTGTGCTTCGTGGTGGTGCTGCACCTGCCGGCCGACCGAAAGAGCATGCTGCCCGAGATCCTGGGGCGCTGGACCTCGATGCCGGTGCACGAGGTCAGCGACAGCATCGAGATCGAGGCCAACTGCGTCTACGTGCCGCCGCCGCACGCGATCACCACGATCCGCGACGGCTGGCTGCACGTCCGCATGCCGACGCCGCACGCCGCGCGCGAGATCCGGCCGATCGACGGCTTCTTCGACTCGCTGGCGGCGACCCTGAAGGAGAACGCGGTCGGCATCGTCCTGTCCGGGACCGGGTCGGACGGCGCGCTCGGGCTCAAGGCGATCAAGCAGTGCGGCGGCGTGACCCTGGCGCAGGGCAGCGACGGCAGCGGCCCGCAGTTCGACGGCATGCCGCTCGGCGCGATCGCGACCGGCGCGGTCGACCTGGTGGTGCCGGTCGAGGCGATGCCCGAGCATGTCGTGCGGCTGCGGCGTGCGCGCCAAGTCGCGCCGCCGCCGCTGGCGGCGTCGGTGGAGCAGGTGGAGGCGTTCCGGCTCGCGGTCTGCGCCCTCCTGCTCGGGCAGCTCGGCCCCGATTTCAGCGGCTACAAGGACAAGACGTTCCTGCGCCGCACCGAGCGTCGGATGCAGGTGCTGGGCATCGAGACGATGCCGCACTACGTGGCGCGGCTCGAGCGGGACCATGACGAGGTGCTGCTGCTGTTCCGCGACCTGCTGATCCGGGTCACCAGCTTCTTCCGCGACACCGAGACCTTCGAGGTGCTGGCCCGCGAGGTGATCCCCCGGCTGTTCCAGGGCCAGAAGGCCAACGGCACGGTGCGGGTCTGGGTGCCGGCCTGCTCCACCGGTGAGGAGGCGTACTCGCTGGCGATCCTGCTTCGCGAGTACATGGACGGCCTGCGCGCATCGCCGAAGGTGCAGGTGTTCGCGACCGACATCGACGAGCCCGCGATCGGCACCGCGCGCAGCGGACGCTATCCGACGACGCTGCTGCGCGGCATGTCGCAGGACCGGCTGGACCGGTTCTTCACCCTCTCGGATCACTGCTACGTCGTGACCAAGGAGATACGCGACCTCTGCACCTTCTCCGCCCACAGCCTGGTGCGCGATCCGCCGTTCTCGCGGATGAGCATGATCTCGTGCCGCAACGTGCTGATCTACCTCGACACCGAGATCCAGGGCGCGATCATCCCGGCCTTCCACTACGCGCTGGTGCCGGACGGTATCCTGCTGCTCGGCAGCTCGGAATCCACCGCGCGGCACGAGGAGCTGTTCGCGCCGCTGGCGCTCTTGCCGGTGGGTGGCGCGGTAGTTGAGAAAAAACGCCGCGTAAACGCCGACGAAAACGGTGACCAGTTCCCCCAGCCACCCGCCCAGCCGGTGCGGCCAGCGGCGGGGTGGGCGCCGTCAACGGCTGGCTCACGACGGGGATCGGCATCCCGTCCTTCCT
>CAXTOC010000177.1:0-6186 GCA_964245725.1 uncultured Acetobacteraceae bacterium
ATCCTGGCCTGGAACTTCGCGGGCGAGATCATGCAGCAGCAGTCGGCGTTCCGCGAGGCCGGCGGCCGCTTCATCGTGCCGGTCCCCGATCCGGTGGTCATCTGACCTTGGAAGACAGCGCCATGACCAGTCTCCCCACCTGTCCCTGCTGCGGCCAGACCGCGACCCGGCCGTTCTACGAGGTGCGCGGCGTGCCGGTGCACAGCGTCACGGTGCTGCGCACGCCCGAGGACGCGCGCGCCATCACCACCGGCGATATCGCGCTGTCGCTGTGCGAGCGGTGCGGCTTCGTGTTCAACTGCGCCTTCGACGGCAGCAAGCAGGACTACTTCCACGACTACGTCTCGACCCAGGCGATGTCGCCGGTGTTCAACAGCTTCCACAAGCGCCTCGCACACGACCTGATCGAACGGCACGGGCTGCGTGGCCGCGACGTGGTCGAGATCGGCTGCGGCCAGGGCGAGTTCCTCGACCTGCTCTGCGGCATGGGCGTCAGTCGCGGCACCGGCTTCGACCCGGCCTACGAGCCGGGCCGAGTGCTGCCGCACGGCGTGCGCATCATCAAGGACGTCTACTCCTCGCGCCACCCCGAGGCGGCGGGCGACTTCATCGCCTGCAAGATGACGCTCGAGCACATCGGCGAGGTCGGCGCCTTCGTGCGCGGCGTGCGCGACGCCGCCGGCGACGATCCGCATCGGATCGTCTTCTTCCAGGTGCCGGACGGCGACTACGTGCTGGGCGAGAACGCCTTCTGGGACGTCTATTACGAGCACTGCTCGTATTTCGCCCGAGGCACGCTCGGCTACCTGTTCTCGCGCTCGGGCCTCACGGTGACCAAGCTGCGCAGCGACTATGATGGCCAGTACCTGATGGTGGAGGGCCATCCCTCCTCGATCGGCGCCGTGCCGATGCCGGCCGACGTGTCGCGCACCGTCGCCGAGGTGCGACGCTTCGAGCGCGAGGTGCCGCAGATCCTGTCCGACTGGTCGGCCGAGCTGCGTCGTCACAAGGCGGCCGGCAAGCGCACCATCCTGTGGGGCGGCGGCTCCAAGGCGGTCGCCTTCCTCACCACGCTCGGCATCACCGACGAGGTCGAGGCGGCGGTCGACATCAACCCCGAGAAGCACGGCAGCTTCCTCGCGGTGACGGCGCATCCGGTGATCTCGCCCGAGGCGCTGCGAGGCCGGCAGATCGACCGTGTCATCGTGATGAATCCGATCTATTGTGCCGAGATCGCCGCCCAGCTGCAGAGCCTGGGTTGCCACGCCGAACTGGTCCCGGTCACGACCGTTCTGACCCGGCAGGCTGCTTAACAGGAGCATTCCCCGATGGATGTCAGCGCCCCATCTTCCGCCCCCTCGATCGAGAGCTTCGATGCCGTCATCGACCGGATGATCCCAGTCGAGCGGCTGATGGCGGCCAAGGACGAGTTCCGCGCACAGTTCCGAGCCGGCAAGCCCTATCCGCACGTCGTCATCGACGATTTCTTCGACCCCGAGATTCTCGAGCGGGTGACCGGAGACTTCCCGAGCCAGAGCGGGCGCGATTGGATCAAGTACGACACCGAGAACGAGATCAAGCAGACCTCGCGCGGCATCGCCGACCTGTCGGCCTTCACCCAGGCCTTCTTCATGCAGATCTGCGCCGAGCCGATGATGGGCTTCCTGCGCTACGTCACCGGCCACGCCGACCTGGTGCCGGACCCGCTGTTCCACGGCGGCGGCCTGCACGAATCCTTCCGCGGCGGCTGGCTCAACGTGCACGTCGACTGGACCCAGCATCCGGTGCTGCCGCTGGCGCGACGGCTGAACCTGATCATCTACCTCAACCACGACTGGGATCCGGCCTGGGGCGGCGCGCTCGACCTGTGCGACCACGTCACCAAGAAGGCCGGCGCCAGCGTGGTGCCGCTGTTCAACCGGGCGGTCATCTTCGAGACCAACGACGAGACCCTGCACGGCTTCCCCGAGCCGCTCACCTGCCCTGTCGGCAAGTCGCGCAAGTCGATCTCGCTGTTCTACTGGAGCCCCGATCCGGAGGCGATCAAGAAGAGCAGCTTCATCACCTTCCTGCCGGGCAAGCGCCATACCCGCCTGAAGGCGCTGGCGCGCGCCTTCGTGCCGCCGATCACCTACGTCGCCCGCGACAAGCTGCTCGCGCTGCTGCGCGAACGGCGCGGGGCGGGCAAGGCACGCTGACGCCGCTCTCGCGTCCAGGCACAGGACACCCATCGATGACTCGGCGCGGCTACCTGCTCTCGCTCGGGCTGATCGTGCTGGCGGCCCTGCTGGTGCAGCTCGGCCTGTTCGAGGCTGGCCTGTTCCGGCTCACTTCGGACGAGAGCGCCAGGATCCTGACTGCCTGGCACATGTCCTGGTCGAACGCGCTCGAGCCGTTCCTCTGGCCGCCATTCTATAAGCTGTTCGTCGGCAGCGCCCTGAAGCTGTTTCCGTCGATCTTCCTCACCCCGCGGGTGCTGGTCTGCCTTGCCGGGCTGCTCAGCCTGCTCGCGTTGGCGCGGCTCGCCACCGCCCTGTTCGGTGACCGCCGGATCAGCCTGGTCGCCGTCATCCTCGCCGTGCTGGCGCCGCAGCGGCTGCTGTTCAGCGTCGTGCCGCTGTCGGACATCTACTACTTCCTGTTCGTGATCTCGGCGGCCGCCTTCGTCGCCGAGTGGATACGCGCGCAGCGCCCGGCGGCCCTGTTCCTGGGCTGCGCCTGCGTGCTGCTGGCCGAAAGCGTCCGCTTCGAGGCCGGACTGTTCGCGCTGTTCGTGGAAGCGCTGCTGCTGTATCGCGGCCTGATCCGGCGCGAGCTGCCGTTCCTCGTGCTGTGCGGCGCCTCGTTCGTCCTGTTCATCTTCCCGGCGCTGTGGGCGCTGAACTCGTATGCGTGGTACGGCTCGCTGAGCAACATCAACGTCGCCGCACAGCAGTTCATCGGCGTGTTCGGGCGCAACTACGTCTACGCGGTGAAGTGGTCGCCGCTGCGCTTCTTCATCCAGGACATGATCTGGAACCCGCTGACCCTGCCCGGGCTCGCCGCCCTGCTCTGGCTGTCGCTGCGCGACGGCGCGATCCGGCTCTGGACGCTGCTGTTCGGCGTGCCGCTGCTGGTGTTCAGCGTCTACACCACCGTCACCTTCAGCATCCCGACGGCGGCCACTTGGCGCACCAGCGGCGTCTGGACGCTGATGATGCTGCCGTTCGACGCCTACGTCGCGATGCGGGTCGCGACCCTGCTGCGCGACGCTCTGCGGTTGCCGGCCACAGCACTCGCGGTCCTGCTGCTGCTCGCGATCCTGCCGATGGGGGTGCGCTCGCTCTGGTATACCCATGACGGGCTGCGCAACAACGAGACCCTGCACGCGCATCAGGAACGCGCGCTCGCCCGCTTCCTCGACCAGAGGCTGGAGGCGTCGCCCGACGCCTCGGTGGTGGTCGACAGCTCGACCAACCTCGACTACCTGGACGTGCTCGCCTTCTCGCGCTTCCCCGACCGGCTGATCCTGACCGCCCGAGGCGACCCGGTGCGTATCGGCTTCTACGAGCCGATGCGCGCCGCCTACGCCGGACGCGCCGACGTCGCCGGCTTTCTGACCGACCGCTTCGGCCTCGACCACGGGGGCGCCCCGCAGGCGCTCGCCGCGAACCACGTCGCCTTCCTGGTGGTGCGCAATCCGTCCTTCGTCGCCGGGCTGGACGGCAACGCGCACGTCGCGCGCGTGGCCGCGTTCAACGACTGGACGGTCTACGGCGTCAAGCCGATCCGCCCGCTCGCCGAGAGCTGGAGCGGCACCACGCCGAAGGCGAAGCCGCAGACGCAGCATGCCGGCTGACGTGACAGCGGTCCGGGTGCAGCCCGGCGCCTCCGGCCGCGGCCGGCAGGGTGCCGTGCGGGTGCGGCTGCAGGGTCCGTTCGCTCGCTGGCTGTCATGGGCCGGCATCGGGACGCTGCTGGTGGTGCTGTCCGGGGTCCGGCTCGACCATCCGGTCGCGCGCTACGTGCACGAGCGGCTCGCCTTCTCCCGCGACGCCCGGCGCATGGTGCACATCCCCGAGCTGGTGATCCTGGCCAGTGCCGCCGGCACCGTGCTGCTGGGCGCGCGGGCGGCCTTCGTCGCAAGGCTGAGCGGGGTCTGGCGGCAGGTGCTGCTGGCCTCGATCAGCGTGTGCATCGCGATCACGCTCACCGACCTCCTCAAGGTCTGGTTCGGCCGCATCCCGCCGCTGCGCTGGTACGACCAGCAATGGCACAATTTCTACGCCTACCTGTCAGGCTCCTTCCCATCCGGCCACATGACGGCGATGGGCGCGATCGCCCCGTTCCTGTGGGCGCGCTCCCGCTGGCTGATGCTGCCGCTGCTCGCCGCCGGTCTCGCCGCCTGCTACGGGCTCATCGCCCAGCAGGCGCACTTCGTCTCCGACCTGTTCGGCGGCCTGCTGGTGGGCGGCTCCGTCGGCTACGCCGTCTCCTGCGCCGGCGCACGACGCTGAGCGCGACCAAGGCGGCGGAGCGGCGCGCCGGCGCATGAACCAAGTCGAGGCGATCGTCATCGGCGCCGGCGCCGTCGGCCTGGCCGCGGCTCGCGCGCTCGCGCGAAGCGGGCGCGAGACGCTGGTGATCGAGCGCGAGACCTCGTTCGGGACCGCGTCCTCGTCGCGCAACAGCGAGGTGATCCATGCCGGGATCTACTATCCCGCCGGCTCGGCCAAGGCGCGGCTCTGCGTCGCCGGCCGCCAGATGCTCTACGAGTTCCTCCAGGAGCACGGCGTGGCGCATCGGCGCTGCGGCAAGCTGCTGGTTGCCGAGGGCGCGCAGGACGAGGCCAGGCTGGACGCGATCGCCGTGCACGCGGCGGCGAACGGCGTCGATGACCTGCGTAAGCTGGACGCCGACGCGGCGCGCGAGCTCGAGCCGGAGCTGCGCTGCAGCGCTGCCTACCTGTCGCCCTCGACCGGCATCCTGGACAGCCACGGCTACATGCTGGCCCTGATCGGGGATCTCGAGAACGACGGCGGCATGATCGCCTACGCGACCCCGGTCGAGCACTGGCACGCCGAGCCCGACGGGATCGTGCTGCAGACCGGCGGACAGGATCCCGCCATCGTCAAGGCCGGCGTGGTGGTCAACGCCGCCGGGCACGGCGCGCCGCCGCTGGTGGCGAGCCTGCCCGGCTACCCGGCCGACCGTCCGGTGGCGCAGCACTTCGCCAAGGGAAGCTACTTCTCGCTGCAGGGCCGGGCACCGTTCTCGCGCCTGGTCTACCCGGCACCCGGGGCGGCGAGCCTCGGCGTCCACGCCACGATCGACCTCGCCGGACGCATGCGCTTCGGCCCGGACATCGAGTGGGTCGCCGACGAGCACCAGCTCTCGGTCGATCCGGGACGTGCCGCGGTGTTCTACGAGGCGATCCGACGCTACTGGCCCGGACTGCCCGACGCGGCGCTGGTGCCGGACTATGCCGGCATACGGCCCAAGATCCACGGGCCGAACCAGCCGATGCCCGACTTCCGCATCGAGGGTCCCGACGAGCACGGCATCGCGGGCCTGATCAACCTGCTGGGCATCGAGAGTCCGGGATTGACGGCAAGCCTGGCGATCGCCGACGAGCTGATGCGCAAGATACCCTGAAGCATCTTCACGTGTGCTCAGGCCTGATCAAGTCCCGCGCGCGAGGCTTCTCCGCGCCCACTCACCGATATTGATAGTTTTTTGACGACGGGCCGGATCTTCAGCCCTGTAGAGATCCGCGACCCTCTGGATGTCGGTGCATGAAGACCAGTTCCGTGATGTTGCGCGAGACCGCCAGCGCATCGGAGCCGCAGTTCCGAGCGGCGGCGGCGGACCGGGTCCGGACCTGGGTGGCCAACCTCCTGCTCGGCCTGATCATCGTCCTGCCGTTCGGCGCCACCAGCGTCTTGCCGCTGCTGGACTATCCCAATCATCTGGCACGCATGGGCATCCTCGCCGCGCACGGCAGCGATCCCGCGTTCAACGCCATGTACCGCGTGCACTGGGCGTTGTTCCCCAACCTGGCGATGGACCTCATCGTGCCGCCGCTGGCCCGGATCCTGCGGCTCGGCGCTGCCGGCAGCCTGTTCGCCGCAGCGGCCGCCCTGCTGTGCGTCTCGGGGACGATCGCGCTGCACCGCGCGCTGTTCCGCCCCGCCCTCTGGCCCCCCG
>CAXTOC010000178.1:0-6180 GCA_964245725.1 uncultured Acetobacteraceae bacterium
GCGTTGAACCATGTCGACCGGCTGCGGCTGCAAGAGGAGCTGACGGCGCCGGCCGGCGGCAGGACGGTCGACGCCGATACGAGCCTGGCCGGGGCGCTGCAGGCGGCGGCGCACCGCAGCGCCACCGCCATCCTCGCCGCCCGCGCGGGCGTGGCGCTCGATGTCGCGGAGGCGGCGATCGGGTTGCGCGACCGCAAGATGCTGCTGTCGTTGTGCTGGAAGGCCGGCTGCGACGCGGCGGAGACCCTCGCGGTGCAGGTCCAGCTCGGCCGCATCGCGCCGGATCAGGTGCTGCGCCGCGGCGCCGACGGGAGCTGGCCGCTCGCGGCGGCCGCGATGGAGTGGCAGATCGGCATCCTGCAGGACGTCTGAACCGGGAGGAGCAAGCCAAGGGCCCCGCCCTTGACCCGCTGGGGCCGCGGGCCCCGATTTCTAAGAAGCCGCTTGCTCTCGTTTTTCAGCCGTCTGCTAACCCACTCCCAGCGCCGAGAGCAGCGCCGTGCGCAGGCGGTCGAAGCCGGGATCGCCGTGGCGGCGCGGGCGCGGCAGGTCGACGTCGATTCGCGTGCTGATCCGGCCATGCTCCAGCACCAGCGCGCGATCCGCCAGCAGCAGCGCCTCGTCGACGTCGTGGGTGACCAGCAGCACCGCGCAGCGATGACGCTGCCAGAGCTCGCCGACCATGCCCTGCATGCGCAGCCGGGTCAGCGCGTCGAGCGAGGCGAACGGCTCGTCCAGCATCAGGAACGCCGGTCTGCGCACCAGCGCCCGCGCGATCCCGGCGCGCTGCGCCTCGCCGCCCGACAGCGTGAGCGGCCAGGCGTCCAGGCGATGCCCCAGCCCGACCTCCTCCAGCGCCGCCTGCGCCCGGGCGCGCGCATCGCTGCCGCTCAGGCCGAGCGCCACGTTCTGCCAGACCCGCTTCCACGGCAGCAGCCGCGACTCCTGGAACACCACCGACAGGTCGCCGGGCACCTCGATCTGCCCCTCGGTGACCGCGTCCAGCCCCGCCAGCATGCGCAGCAGGGTGGTCTTGCCCGAGCCGCTGCGGCCCAGCAGGGCCACGAACTCGCCGCGGCCGACATCGAGATCCAGGCGGTCGAGGACCGCGGGCCCGGCGAAGCGACGGGTCAGTCCCTCGATCCGGATCACCGGCTCCGGCCGGACCTCCACGTTCATCGGGGCCGCTCCGCGCGCTTGTGGATCATCTCAGGTTGGACGGACGCCAGACCAGGGTGCGCGCCTCGATGGTGCGCACGATCTGGTCCGAGACCAGGCCCAGGCCGGCATAGATGAACAGCCCGACCAGGATGATGTCGGTGCGCAGGAAATCCTCCGCATCCATCATCATGTGGCCGATGCCGCTGCTGGCGTTGATCTGCTCGGCCACCACCAGCATCAGCCAGGAGATGCCGATCGCGAAGCGCAGCCCGAGCAGGAAGTCCGGCAGCGCCCCGGGCAGGATCACCTGGCGTATCGTCTGCGCCCGCGACAGGCCCAGGGTGCGCGCCATCTCCAGCAGCTTCGGATCGACGCCGCGCACGCCCTTGAACAGGTTGAGATAGATCGGGAACGTGGCGCCCATTGCGACCAGCGCCACCTTCGGCGTCTCGCCGATGCCGAACCACAGGATGAACAGCGGCACCATCGCCAGCACCGGCAGGGTGCGCGCCATCTGCATCGGCGCGTCCACCAGCTCCTCGCCCCGCCGCGACAGGCCGGCGATCAGCGCCAGGATGACGCCGACCGCAAGCGCGATGGCGAGGCCGCCGACGGCGCGCAGCAGCGAGACCAGCAGGTTGCGGCCCAGGGTGCCGTCCTGGATCAGCGACCACGCGGTCAGCGCGATGCGCCACGGCGAGGCCAAGGTCTGAGCAGAGAACAGCCCCGCCGACGCGGCAGCCTGCCAGGCAATCAGGATCAGCAACGGCGACACATAGCGGCGCAGGTCGCGGCCGGCGATCGCACGCAGGTGTCGTCCGGTCGCGGCACGTGCGACGCGACGCGGCGGATAGGCGTCGTCGCTGGATGCGATCATCTCCGTCATGCTGCGGTCCCTGCGGGCTGAGCCGGTTTCACATCCCGGCCCAGCTATTCGGCGATATCTGCCGCCATCGACCACGCATCAAGGGAAGAAGTCAAATTCACGCACAGATTGTCGTGGAACGGGGGCTTTCCAGGAGATCGCAACGGCCACAGGTGTGGTTCAGCCGCGGTGCAGCGGTTCCCAGGCGCGGCCATCGCGGGTCATCATCTCCTCGGCCCGCTTCGGACCGGCGCTTCCGGCCTCGTATGGCTCGGGTCCCTCCGGGTCGGCAGCCCAGGCCTTCAGCGCCGGGTCGACGACGTGCCAGGCGGCGTCGATGTTGTCGGCGCGCTGGAACAGCGTCGCGTCGCCGATCAGGCAGTCGTAGAGCAGCGTCTCGTAGCCGACGTTCGGCGTCAGCTTGAAGGCGTCCTCGTAGCGGAACCGCATCTCGACGCCGGAGAGGTCCATCTTCGGCCCCGGGATCTTGGCGGTGATTCCGAGCGTCATCCCCTGCGCGGGCTGGATGTTGAGCGTGAGCGTGTTCGGCGCCAGACGGTCGACCGGGGTGTCACGGAACATCGCGAACGGGGCGTGCCGGAAATGCACCACGATCTCGGTCAGCCGCCCGGTCATCGACTTGCCGGTGCGCATGTAGAACGGCACCCCGGACCAGCGCCAGTTCTCGATCATCAGCTTAAGCGCCACGTAGGTCTCGGTATGGCTCTCGGGATGCACGCCGGGCGACTCCCCGTAGCCCTTCACCGCGCGCCCCCCGACCGTGCCGGCGGTGTACTGGCCGCGCACCGCATCCTCCGGGCGCACCGGCTGCACCGCCTCGAACAGCTGCTCCTTGGCGGTGCGCACGGTCTCGGCGCTGAACGAGTTCGGCGGCTCCATGGCCACCATCGCCAGCAGCTGGAACAGGTGGTTGGGGATCATGTCGCGCAGCGCGCCGGTCGGCTCGTAGAAGGCGCCGCGGCCCTCGACGCCCACTGTCTCGGCGGCGGTGATCTGCACGTGGTCGATGTTCTCGCGACGCCACAGCGGCTCGAAGATGGCGTTGCCGAAGCGCATGGCGAGGATGTTCTGCACCGTCTCTTTGCCCAGGAAGTGATCGATTCGGTAGATCTGGCTCTCGTCCAGCACCGTGAGGATCTGGGCGTTGAGCGCCTTCGAGCTCTCGAGGTCGGAGCCGAACGGCTTCTCGACCACCACGCGCCGGAAGCCCGCCTGCTGCCCGACCAGCCCGGCGCGGCCCAGGTTCTCCACCACCGTGCCGAAGAAGCGGGCGGCAACGGCGAGGTAGAACACCGCGTTGCCGGTGGCCTGCAGGTGCGGCTGCAGCGCCGCGAGCTGGCCCGGATCGGTGAAGTCGGCCTTGAGGTAGTGCATGCGCGCGGTGAGCCAGCCCCAGTTCGCCTGGTCGATCTGGGGGGTGTAGAACTCCGCGCTCGGATCCTTGGTGAAGTTCTGCATCGTGTCCGACAGGCCGCGGCGCCACTCCTCGTCGGTGCTGTCGACGCGATCCACGCCGACGATGGCGAAGTTGCCGTCGAGCAGCCTGCTGCCGGCCAAGTTGTACAGCGCCGGCATCAGCAGGCGCTTGGTCAGGTCGCCATGCGCGCCGAAGATGACCAGCGTGCAGGGCGGCGCCGGCTCGGCCGCCGCCGGGGTCAGCACCTCGCGACTCGACGCGGGAGAGGAGACGTCGCCGATCTTTTCCATCCGTCCTGGCCTCGCTGCTGCATCACGCTCAACGCCCGGAACGATCGAGGTTCCGCCCGCTTCGCCAGCCTTGCCCTGCCCGTGCCCGGCTTGCTACCCCTGCCGCGATGAATGCGATCGCGCAGGAGCCGGGCAGTGGGTATCGTGTGGCCGTGGTCGGCGCCACCGGCGCGGTCGGGCGCGAGCTGATCCGCACGCTTGCCGAGCGCGCCTTCCCGGTGTCCGACATCGCCGCCCTCGCCTCGCCCCGCTCGACCGGCCAGGAGATCTCCTTCGGCGACAAGCGCGTGCTCACGGTGCAGAACCTGGAGACGTTCGACTTCCGCGGCTGGGATATCGGCCTGTTCTCGCCGGGTGCGGCGATCTCGGCGGTGCACGCGCCGCGCGCGGCGGCGGCTGGCTGCATGGTGATAGACAACACCAGCCAGTTCCGCATGGAGCCGGACGTGCCGCTGGTGGTGCCGGAGGTCAATCTCGAGGCGCTGAAACGGGTCGGCAGGCGACGCATCGTCGCCAACCCGAACTGCTCGACGATCCAGCTGGTGATGGCGCTCAAGCCGCTGCACGACCTGTTCACCGCGCGCCGCGTGGTGGTCTCCACCTACCAGGCGGTCGCCGGCGCCGGCAAGGAGGGCATGGACGAGCTGTTCGGCCAATCCAAGGGCAGCTTCGTCGGCGACCCGATCACGCCGCAGCAATTCACCAAGCAGATCGCCTTCAACGTGATCCCGCACATCGACAGCTTCATGGAGGACGGCGCTACCCGCGAGGAGTGGAAGATGGCGGTGGAGACGCGCAAGATCCTCGATCCGGCCATCGCGGTGATCGCCACCTGCGTGCGGGTGCCGGTGTTCATCGGCCATTCCGAGGCGGTGGTGGTCGAGTTCGAGGAGCCGGTCGATCTCGAGCAGGCACGTGAAGTGCTGCGCGCGACGCCGGGCGTGGTGCTGCACGACCATCGCGAGGATGGCGGCTACGTCACCCCACTGGAGTGCGCGGGCGAGGACGCGACCTATGTCAGCCGGCTGAGGATCGATCCGACGGTGCCCAACGGGCTGGCCTTCTGGTGCGTCTCGGACAACCTGCGCAAGGGGGCGGCGCTGAACGCGGTGCAGATCGCCGAGGCCATGATCGCGCTCGACCTGCTGGAGCGCAGGCTGACCTGATGCGGACGGCGCCGGCCGGTCCGCCGGACGATTTGCTGCACAGCAAAAATGCCCCGGCGCTTGATTGACCCTTGTCCGACGCGGGCGTAGGACCAGCTGGTTAGGGGCAGTCCAGGCCGTTCCGGGACCGCGTCCAGGGAGGCCGGAGGCCGCATCATGAAGGACGTTCGCGACGCGCTGTTCGTGGCGCAACGGAGCGACGGCACCCTGGTGCGCCGCCCCCTCTCGCCGCACCTGCAGGTCTACCGGCCGCAGCTCACCTCCGTCCTGTCGATCCTGAACCGCGCCTCTGGCGTCGCCAGCTCGGCCGGCACGCTGCTGCTGGTGTGGTGGCTGGTCGCCGCGGCCAGCGGGCCGAAGCCGTTCGCCACCGTGCAGCACGTGGTGGCCAACCCGGTCGGGCTGATCGTGCTGTTCGGCTGGACGCTGGCGCTGATGTACCATTTCTTCGCCAGCCTGCGTCACCTGGCCTGGGATTCCGGCCGCGGCTTCAGCCTGCTCGCGACGCATCGCAGCGGCTGGGCCTCCATCGTCGCCACCCTCGCCGTCACCGCCCTGATCTGGGCGATCGGCCTGAGCCTGTGGAGCTGAGCGATGGAAACCGAACGCCTCAGCGACCGCACCGCGCACGTCGCCACCATGCGCTCGCAGCTCGGCCGGGTGCGCGGGCTGGGTGCCGCCAAGTCCGGCGTCGAGCACTGGTGGGTCGAGCGCCTCACCGCGATCGCGCTGATCCCGCTGACGGTCTGGTTCGTGGTCTCGGTGCTGGTGCTGATCGGCGCCGACCAGCCCACCGTGGTCGCCTGGGCGGCGCGGCCGGTCAACACCGTGCTGCTGCTCGCGCTGGTGATCATGACCTTCCATCACATGCAGCTCGGCCTGCAGGTGGTCATTGACGATTACGTCAAGGCGAGCCATCTCGCCGTGACCCTGCTGAACAAGGGTGCGGCGATGATCCTCGGCCTGTTCTCGGTCGTCGCGATCCTCAAGATGGCGTTCGGATACGCCGGGACCCACGGATGAACGCGATCACACTGCCCTCCAGCCGTGCCTACAAGATCGTCGACCACGCCTACGACGTGGTCGTGGTCGGCGCCGGCGGCTCCGGCCTGCGCGCCACGCTGGGCATGGTCGCCGCCGGCCTGAAGACCGCCTGCATCACCAAGGTGTTCCCCACCCGCAGCCACACCGTGGCGGCGCAGGGCGGCATCGGCGCCTCGCTCGGCAACATGGCCGAGGACAACTGGCGCTGGCACATGT
>CAXTOC010000179.1:0-637 GCA_964245725.1 uncultured Acetobacteraceae bacterium
CACGCTGACGTCGGTCGCGGCCTGCGTCATTGGCGGCATCTCGCTGAAGGGCGGCCGCGGGTCACCTTGGGGGGCGCTCATGGGCGCTGCCGTGCTCGGCCTCGTCGGCAACGTGATCTATTTCGCCGGCGTGCCGAGTTCCTGGCAGGAGTTCGTGAAAGGCCTGATCGTCGTGGGAGCCTTGGGCTTCATGGTGATCGAACAGCGCTTCGCTCATTGATGGCCGCGCATTCTCGGAGGCGAACATGAAACCCGGTGTGCGCATCGCCGCCATGGTGGCGCAGGTGAAGCCGTGCCCGGACAGCGTGCTCGCCTCCGCCTCCTTCAGCGAGCCGAGCCTGGTGTTCCTGGTCGGGCGCGGCACCCGGCTGGTCGATGCCGCCTCTGCCGCCGACCTGCTGGCGCGCGACCGGCGCTGCGGCATGGCCCTGGTGGGCAGCCGAGACGAGGCGGCGTTCCGGGCGCGCCTCGCCGATGACGGCATCACGGTGCAGGCACTCGGCCGCCTGGACGGGATCAACTACTCGACCGGGCGGCGGCTCGATCTCGGCCTGTTCCGTGCCGCGCCCGGGGGCGGGGGGGGGGCGGGGGCCCCCGGGGGGGGCGGGCCCCCCCCCCCCGGCGGGGGGTTTAGGGG
>CAXTOC010000179.1:647-6150 GCA_964245725.1 uncultured Acetobacteraceae bacterium
GGCTTCGCCCTTGACCCACTGGGGCCGCCGGCCCCAGACCCCGATCGATGGATTTCAGAGGCTCCGCCTCTGATGGGGTCCAAGGGGCGAGGCCCCTTGCCTCCTGTCAGGTCGGGCTGCTGACCGGGTCCTCCCAGCCCCGCATCCCGACCAGCAGCAGCGTGTGGCCGTCGGGATCACGCAGCGGCCCCTCGTCGTTGGTCATGCCGACGCTGCGCATCACCAGGCGCGTGGCGGCGACGTCGTTGGCGGCCACGGGGATCGCGGTCGCGGCGGCCGGCGCGCTGTAGCATAGCAGCTCGACGTGCGGCGTCGCCTGCGAGGGCGACATGCCGACCACCTCCACCACCGCGCCGGTGGCGGCATCCAGGCTGTCCTGCTGCGCGCCCTGGTTGGTGGTGTTGGAGGTGACCGACAGGCCGAGCGCGCCGTAGAACGCGGCACTGGCCGCGACGTCGGAGACCACGATCGCGGAATGATCGATGCCGAGCGCGTAGCCTCCCGGCGCCGGCACGATGCCGTCCCAGGCGGCGGGGATCGCGCCGGCCGGGAACTGCAGCAGCTCGAAGGGATGCAACTCGGGGTCGCGCAGCTTGATCGCGGTGACGCCGCCGGAGCTCGCCGGCAGGGTGACCGGGCCGTTCAGGCTGATCGGGATCGGCGTCGCCTGGGCGTGCAGGCGCTGCAGGGCCGCGTTGATGTCGCTGACCACGATGGCGATGTGCTGGAACCACGGGTCATGGCTGGTATGGGTGGCCGGATAGGGCGCGCCCGGCTGGTCGAACTGCACCAGCTCGATCAGCTGCTGGCCCAGTGCCAGGGTGACGACCAGCGCCTCGCTGCCTTGCATGCCGTAGAGCGCCGCGTCCACCCGGGTGCGCGCGGTGCGCACGAAGCCGAGCCCGTTCTCGTAGAAGGCGGCCAGCGTGTCGGCGTCGGCGCTGGTCAGGCTGATCCGTGCCAGTTCAAGGGTGGTTACGGCCACTGCACACCTCGGCGATTGAGAAAAATCGCGTATAGCGTGTCCCAAGCGCCGATAAACAGGCGGCTGCGGTAGCGGTCGCCGAAGGTCAGGTTGGCGACCGGGCGCGGCGTCAGGATCTTGCCGAGCAGCCTGCCGTCCGGCGCGATGCAGTGCACCCCGTCGGCGGCACTGCTCCACAGGTTGCCGTCCTCGTCGACGCGGAAGCCGTCGCTGTTGCCGGGCTCGACCTTGTGGAAGACGTCGCCGCCGCTCAGCGACAGGCCGTCGGCCGACACGTCGAACACCCGCAGGTACTGCTTCGGGTTCGGCTTCGACTGGTCGCCGGTCTCGGCGATGTAGAGCCGCCGCTCGTCGGGCGAGAAGGCGAGACCGTTGGGACCGTCGAAGTCGTGCGCCACGACGCGGAGCGCGCCGCTCTGCGGGTCCAGACGGTAGACCGCCGGCGGCTGCTCGGAGAGCTGGCGTCCGCCCTCGTAGTCGTTGAGCAGGCCGTACAGCGGATCGGTGAACCAGATCGAGCCGTCCGAATGCACCACCACGTCGTTGGGCGCGTTCAGCCGCTTGCCGTCGTGATGGGTGGCGAGCCGGGTGAGCGTGCCGTCCCACTCGGTGCGCGTCACGCAGCGGCCGCGATGCGAGCAGCTGATCAGCCGGCCCTGTCGGTCACGTGTCTGGCCGTTGGCGTAGTCGGACGGCGCGCGCCACACCGAGGCGCCGTCGGCCTCGCTCCAGCGCATGGTGCGGTTGTTCGGCAGGTCCTGGAACAGCAGGCAGTTCCAGTCCGCCATCCAGACCGGTCCCTCGATCCAGCGCATGCCGGTCGCCAGCGTCTCGAGCCGGGCGTTGCCCAGCACGTAGTGCGCGAACCGCTCGTCGCGGACGTCGAAGCCTTCCACCGCCGTCGCTCAGCGGAACCGGCAGGGTCGGTTGACGGTCGGCGGATCGGCGAACTGCACCACCATCAGCACCGCCGGCTGGTCGCCCACGGTGCCGGAGCGGTGCCCCTTGCGGCCGTCGCTCTCGCGCGTGTTCTGGTCCTCGCCGAACGAGATCTCGCCAGCACCCAGCTCGATCCGCGTGCCGTCCATCGATTCGACGAACCAGCGTCCGGACAGCGGGATGATCCATTGCGGCGCCGGGTTCTCGTGCCAGGCACCCACCCAGCCGACCGGCTGCACCGTGACCATGACGTCCATCTCGCCGCTGGTCTTGTTGCCCTGCCACTGCGGCGCGGCACCGCCGCCCATCGCCTTCATCTGGAATTCCGTCAGCTCGCACCGCGTCTGATGGCTGACGCCTTCCTCGTCGGTCCAGAGATGCCAGTACGGGATGCGCGGCGACGGCTCGTCGGTCATGGGATGCTCTCCGGCTGCTCGATGAGGTATGTCGATGTTCAGCGCCTCAGGCTTCTCGTCGGTTCCGGCGCCGAGATGGCCGCGGACGTGGAACAGAGCCCGCGCCCCCCGCGTTGCGCAGACGCCAGCAAGGAAGACCCCGATGAGCAGCGAGCGCTACGACGTGATCATCATCGGCTCCGGTCCCGGTGGCGGCTCGATGGCCTGGAAGCTGGCCAAGACCGGCAAGCGCATCCTGCTGATCGAGCGCGGCGACTACCTGCGACGCGGCCGGGAGAACTGGGACAGCAAGACGGTGTTCGTCGATGCGTTCTACCAGGCCAAGGAGACCTGGTACAGCAGCAAGGGCGAGAGCTTCCATCCCGGGCTGCACTACTTCGTGGGCGGCAACAGCAAGTTCTACGGCTCGATCCTGTTTAGGCTGCGCGAGCGCGACTTCGGCGAGATCCGCCATCCGGACGGGATCGCCCCGGCGTGGCCGGTGGGCTACGACACCTTCGAGCCCTACTACCAGGCCGCCGAGGAGCTGTTCGCGGTGCACGGCCTGCGCGGCGAGGATCCGACCGAGCCGCCCAGCACCAGGCCCTACGCCTACCCGCCGGTGACGCACGAGCCGCGCATCCAGCAGCTGTTCGACGGGCTCAAGCGCATCGGACACCACCCGTTCCACCTGCCGGTCGGCGTGCTGCTCGAGGAGCGCGACGGGGTGCCGCTGCCGCACTCGCCCTGCGTGCGCTGCGACGCCTTCGACGGCTATCCGTGCATCACCAACGGCAAGGCGGACGCGCAGATCATGACCATCGATCCGGCGCTGCGCGACCACGACAACCTGACGCTGATGACACGCAGCTATGTCGAGAAGCTGCTCACCGGCGCGGATGGCCACAGCGTCACCGGCGTGATGGTGCTGACCGACGCGGGCGAGCGGATCACGCTGTCGGCGGACGTCGTGGTGGTCGCCTGCGGCGCGTTGTCGTCGGCGCTGCTGATGCTGCGCTCGGCCAACGACGCGCACCCGAACGGCCTCGCCAACGGCTCCGACCAAGTGGGCCGGAACTACATGCGCCACAACAACTCCACCATCATGGCGGTGTCGAAGACGCCGAACCCGACCAAGTTCCAGAAGACGCTGGGATTGAACGATTTCTATTTCGGCGCCGACGACTGGGAGTATCCGCTCGGCCACATCCAGATGGTCGGCAAGTCGGACGGCGTCCAGGTGCACGGCGAGGGGCTGCCGAAGTTCCTGCACTGGCTGCCGGAGATGCCGTTCGACTATCTCGCCAAGCACTCGATCGATTTCTGGCTGACCTCGGAGGACCTCCCCCTGCCGCAGAACCGCATCCACTACAGGGACGGCAAGGTGTTCCTCGATTTCGAGGAGAGCAACATGGAGGGCCAGAAGCGGCTGAAGCACAAGCTGGAGAAGCTCTGCGACCAGCTCGACATCCATCCGCACCTGTTCGAGCGGTCGCTCTATCTCGGCAAGGACACGCCGATCGGGGGCACCGCGCACCAGGCGGGAACCTTGCGTTTCGGCACCGATCCGGCGAGCTCGGTGCTCGACGTCGACTGCAAGGCGCACGAGCTCGACAACCTCTACGTCACCGACGCCAGCTTCTTCCCCTCGATCGGTGCGGTGAACCCGACCCTGACCATCGTCGCCAACGCGCTGCGCGTCGCCGACACCATCGCGGCGCGGCTATAGCCGCCGCCAGCCCCGCCCGCGGATCGTCCGGGCGGTGAAGTTCGCCTCGCGCGGCCGCGGTCGTGCGCACCGCGTGTTCCATCCGCTCTGCGGCGCCACGCCGGAGACGCTGCTGCGGCTGCTGCTGAAGGGCGGGGTGGCGCCGCGCCGTGCGCACGTGCTGGCGATCGCGCTGGCCGCCGCCCTGGTGCGACTGCCGTTCACCCTCGGCGAGGCCGCGCTCACCCGCTCCGAAGGCGACTACCCTGCGCCCATCTTCATCGTCGGACACTGGCGCAGCGGCACCACCCACCTCACCAACGTGCTGAGCCGTTCGCCGGCGTTCGGCATCCTCTCGCCGATGGCGGTGGGGCTGCCGGCGGAAGCGCTGAGCCTCGCGCGCATGGCGGCACCGTTCGTCGGGCAGTTCTTCCCGCGCACCCGGCTGATCGACCACATCGCCCTGGCGCCCGACCTGCCGCAGGAGGACGAGCTGGCGATGGCCAACCTGTCGACCCTGTCGTGCAACCACGGCATCTACTTCCCGAGCCGGCTGCTGCGGGAGTTCGACCGCGGCGTGTTCGGCGACGCGGTCGCCGCGTCCGAGCAGCGGCGCTGGGCGCGTCGGCTGGAGCGCTACGTCGCCAAGATGACGCGGGCCGCGGGTCGGCCGCTGCTGATCCGCAACCCCGCCAACAGCGCCCGCATCCCGGCCCTGCGCGCGATCTGGCCCACCGCCCGCTTCATCCACATCCATCGCCATCCGGCGCAGGTCTACGCCTCCTCCGTGGGCATGTTCTCGACCCTGGCGCGGGAGCTGTCCCTCGGTGCCCCCGAGATCGATGCGCGGGCGCTGGTGCGGCAGGTCTATCCGCGCCTGATGTCGCGCCTGATCGAGCAGGGCGCGTCGCTGCCCCCGGGCAGCTTCGCCGAGATCCGCCACGACAGCTTCGTGCGCCACCCTAGGCGCGAGCTCGCGCGCCTGCACGACCGGCTTCGGCTTCCCGGCTTCGGGCAGGCGATCGCCGTCATGGAGGACTATATCGGATCGCAGCGTCACGTCCCGCAGCCGCATCGGCTTCCCGCCGCGGACACGGCCTGGCTCGACGAGCACTGCGCCACCGTGTTTGCCCGCTTCGGCTACGCGCCGCCGGGGCGACCAGACGAGCGGTCGGCCGCCGGCAGGCTCAGCGAAGACGAGGCGCGTCGAGCGCACGATCCGCCGGTGCGTGGCGCGCCGCACGCGACCGCGGATCCACCACGGAGGAGCGCGTGATCGGCAGTGCCTCGACGCTCACCCGGCGAGGTATCGGTCGAACATGCCGCCAGTGACCGAGCGTGCGCGCGTCGCGCAGCCGCAGGATCTCCACGTCGGAGACGATCAGGCCCGCCGCCTCGACCTGCGGCAGCATCTCGCGGAGCGAGGGCGAGTAGCCGCCCGGAAAGACGCACTTGGCGAGCCAGGGGGTGGCCGAC
>CAXTOC010000180.1:0-6099 GCA_964245725.1 uncultured Acetobacteraceae bacterium
CTCGATCAGTGCGGCCAGCGCCTCGCCGCGAAGCTCCGGCTCGGTGACGACGAGCGCCTGCGGCGCCCGGTCGGCGGCGATCAGGCGATCGAGCACGGCGGCGGCGTCGCCGACGGTGCCCAGGATGCGCTGGCCCTGGATGCGCCGGCCCGGCTGGTGGCCGCCCTGGGCGAGCAGTCCCAGGATGCGCAGCGGCGAGGAGCGGTCGCGCTGGATCGCGCGCAGGAACAGGTCGGCGGCGACATCGGCGCCGACCAGCAGCACCGGCTGCACCGCCTCGGCCGATAGCCGCACCCGCTTGGCCTGGGCCAGGCGGTAGCCGATGCGCAGGCCGCCGAGCAGCACCAGCATGGTCATCGCGTGGATAATCGGAAAGGTGACGCTGGGCAGCGGGAAGCCGGTGGCGTGGAACAGCAGCGCGAACAGCGCCGCACTCACCACCGAGCCGCCGGCGATGCCGAACAGGTCGGCGACACCGGAGAAGCGCCAGTACTGCAGCGGCATGCGGAACGGCACGCCGCCGACCAGCAGGGTGATGGCACCGCCGGCGACGAACCACAGCGGGTGGATCAGTCCGCCACGCGGATCGGCCAGGTAGCGCGCGATCGGGGCGGCGGCGGCGGCGAACGCGCCGTCGATCGCCATGTTGACGAGGATGCGGGTGAAGGATCTGATCCGGGGTGGACGTGATGCCATCGTGCGCAGGCCTATACGCGCGAGGCGGCATAAGGCAAGGGCGTCACGTGACGCGGCACCTCGCGCGCGCCGCCCGAACCCCGCCTGAGGCAAACCGCTGAAATCCTTCTACTTCCTGAACAGCGTCTGGCATCCCGGCGCCGCCGGGACCGCGCTCCAGGCGCAGGGCCGCGCCCTGGCCTGGCTCTGCCTGGTGCTCGCCCTGATCTCGGCGCTACTGGTGTGGGCGATGACGCGGGTGGCGGTCCTCGACATCCCGGGCCACCGCAGCTCGCACGACCGGCCGACGCCCAAGGGCGGCGGCGTGGGCGTGATGACCGCGTTCCTGCTGGGGGTGCTGTGGCTGCGCGGCGGCGGCGCGATCGCGGCGGGCATCGCGCTGCTCTCGCTGGTCTCGTGGCTCGACGACGTGCGCCAGTTCCGGCCGCTGGTGAAGCTCGCGGCACAGGCGGTCTCGTCGGCGCTGGTGCTGTGGGGGATCGGCGCGCTTCCCGGCAACCCCTGGCTGTCGGCGACGCTGGGCTTCGGCTGGCTGCTGTTCGTGACCAACGCGTTGAACTTCATCGACGGGCTGAACGGCCTCGCCGCCGGCAGCATGGCGATCGCCTGCCTGTGCAGCGGTACGGCCGCAGCACCGCTGCTGGCCGCCGGCCTGATCGGGTTCCTGCCGTTCAACTACCCGCGCGCCCGCATCTTCCTGGGCGACGTGGGCAGCCAGGGCGCCGGCCTGAGCGTCGCCGCGTTCGGGTTGCTGCACTGGCAGGACGCAGCGCCCTGGTCGATGCTGACGATGCCGCTGCTGCTGTCGGGGATCCTCTACGACGTGGGATTCACCCTGTGCCGACGCTGGCGCGCGGGCGCGCGCCTGTGGCAGGCGCATCGCGGGCACCTGTATCAGGTCGCGTTCCGCAGCGGCATGCCGGCACCATGGATCGCAGTCCTGCACTGGGGTTTCGTACTGTGGGGCGCGGGCTGCGCGCTGACGCTTGGCGAGGGAGCGTTGCCGGCGCTGCTGCTCGCGGCACTGCCGCAGCTCGCCTGGACCGGCTTCGTGTTCCGCCGTGCCCGCAATACCGGCGTCACCGAGTGGTAGCGGAGGATGGCATGCATCCTCCGCCCGCATCCCGCCCGAGCCGTCAGCTCTGGGTCAGGTGCAGCTCGATGCCCTGGCCGGCGCCGGAGAGACGCGCGCCCTTGGTGACGTCATCGATGCGCAGCTCCACCCCGTTGCCGTTCTTCAGGTAGCGGCCGCCCAGCCCGTTGCCCAACGTGGCCTCGCCGTTCGCCGCACCGTAGGTGCCGTCGAAATCATGCAGATGCTTGAGCCCGTAGACGCGGCCGTGCCCGACCACGGTCGAGAAGCCGACCGCCGCGACGTCCACGCCCTTCACCGTGAAGTGGTAGTCGTGGCCCTTGTAGCGCAGCACGCCGTTGCCCCAGGTGAAGCCGATGCCGACGTCGGCAGCCTTGGCGGTGATGGTCACGTGGCCGCTCACCGGACCCGTGGCACCCGGATCCCTGGCGGCGAGGGCGGGCGCGGAGAGGAGGGCGAAGCCGGCGGCGAGGGTTGCCATCCGCATGACGGGATCCTTTCGAACGATGAATGTCTCTGTCCGCGAAATGAGACGGGCGGAGCGGTCCAGTATCGTTCGAGAACGCCGCCGGTTGCAATGCGCGCACAGATCTTGCGCCTGATGCTCCGGACACCCGGGGCTCGGGCGCCAGAGGCCGCACTGCCCGACGATGCGCGGTCCGGTCAGCCGGTGGCGCGACGCGAGCCGGACTCGGAACCGTGGCTGCCCTTGCGCGCCGCACTCGACGCCTCGGTCATGATCGCGCGCAACTCGCGCAGGTACGCAGCACCCTTGAGCGTGCGCTGCACCAGGATCGAGCGGCGATCCATCGGATCAACCTTGCGTCGGGCGAGGTCGAGTTCGCCGAGACGGTCGAGCGCACGCGTGATCGCCGGCTTCGACACGTTCAGCTCCGCGGCCAGGCCGCGCACGGTGTGGGCACCCTCCTGCAGGTAGCAGGTCAGGAACACGCCCAGCTGACGAGCGGACAGGTCCGGGCCGTCACGACGAACCATCGAGACGATGGTATCGCGCAACGTGCCGACCAGCTGGTCGGAGGGGGAGGCTTGCGCCATGGAGATTCCTTTCTTCAACGATATGACCGTACAAGGTCCAGATTTCGTAGCCGTATCGCCGAAGCAACACGCCGGGTGGTTCTCTTACCACGATATGAACGACCGGTGAACTTTATAGACATGAGAAACGAATTGGTTCGGTCGCAATTACGTTACTACGATGTTTTCTGCTCGCGCGACTCCAGGATCCTCGACAACCCTCTGAAAACGGCGCGTAGCCCCTGCGCGTCACCGCCTTCCGGGCGACCCGGCGCGGCGGTGTCGTTCCACGCGTAGGTGTCGAGATGCGCCCAAGGGGTGGCGGCGGCGACGAAGCGGCGCAGGAACAGCGCAGCCACCACCGCGCCCGCCATCGGCCTCGAGGCGACGTTGTTCAGGTCGGCCACGGTGCTGGAGAGCCAGGCGTCGTAGGGCTCGTGCAACGGCAGCCGCCACAGCGGGTCGCGCACCGCCTCGCCGCCGCGCAGCAGCGCCTCGGCCAGCGTATCGTCGTTGCTGAACAGCGCCGGCAAGTCGGGCCCGAGCGCCACCCTGGCGGCACCGGTCAGGGTGGCGGCGTCGATCAGCCAGCTCGGCTGGTGCTCGCACGCCTCGGCGAGCAGGTCGCACAGCACCAGCCGCCCCTCCGCGTCGGTGTTGCCGATCTCGACGTGGAGGCCCTGGCGCGTGACGATCACGTCGGAGGGACGCATCGCCGCGCCGGAGACGCTGTTCTCGACGCAGCCGAGCCGCAGCTGCAGACGCACCGGCAGGTCGCGCTCCATGATCAGCCGCGCCACGCCCAGCATGATCGCCGCACCGCCCATGTCCTTCTTCATGCGCAGCATCGCCGCCGCCGGCTTCAGGTCGTAGCCGCCGGTGTCGAAGCACACGCCCTTGCCGACCAGCGACAGCAGCGGCGAGTCGTCCCGCGCGGCCGAGCCGCTCCAGCTCGAGGAGAACACCATCGGCGGCCGCACCGAGCCAAGGCCCACGACATGCACCGCCGGGTAGCCGCGCGACAGGGCTTCACCCTCGACGATCGCCGACACCGCGCCGAACCTGCCGCAGACCCGCATCGCGGTCTCGGCCAGCTCGCGCGGTCCCAGCCGGTTCGCCGGCGTGTTGATCAGGTCGCGTGCCAGCCAGATCGCGCGCGCCTGGGCGGCGCCCAGTCCATCGCCACCCGGGTCGACCAGCAGCGGCCGCGACTCGAGGCCGACACTGGCGCGGAGGCCGTCGAAGCGGTAGGCGCCCAGGCTGAAGCCGAGTGCGGCATCCGCGGCGTCCGGTGCGGCGCCCGCGTCGCCCGCGATGCGCCAGTTGCCCGGGGGAAGCGACTCGGCCAGTGCCGCGAAGGCCCACGGATCCCCCGCCTCGCCGGCGCCCAGCAGCGCCGCGGCGACGCCGTCCGGTCCGGGCAGCAGGGCCACCTCCCCCGGCGTCGCCCGGTAGCCGGTCTGCGCGACCCACGCGCCGGCACCCAGCGCCTCGGCGCGCGCGGACAGCGACGCGGCGGTTACCAGATGCACCGGGCGGACATCGCCCGCGTCGGAGGCGGCGAGGCAGTCGAGAGCTCGATCGAACAAGACCATGTTTCCCGAAGCGGGACGGCGAGCGGCCGGACCGCCGTCGCATGACGCCCCCTTGCCATCAGGACGGCGCGGCCCGACCATATGTTGCATGCCGGGCGTTCCCAATCGGGCCGCAAGCCCATTCAGCCCGCACCGCGTCAAGGCGGTGCTGGGCCCGACCAACACCGGCAAGACGCATCTGGCGATCGAACGGCTGCTGGCGCACGGATCGGGCATCATCGGCTTTCCGCTGCGCCTGCTGGCGCGCGAGAACTACGACCGCATGGTCGCCGTCAAGGGCGCGCGCCAGGTGGCGCTGATCACCGGCGAGGAGAAGATCGTGCCGCCCGAGGCGCGCTACTTCTCCTGCACGGTGGAGGCGATGCCGCTCGACCGCAGCGCCGAGTTCGTCGCCGTCGACGAGATCCAGCTCTGCGCCGATCCCGATCGCGGCCACGTCTTCACCGAGCGGCTGCTGCACGCGCGCGGCCTGGTCGAGACCGTGTTCCTGGGTGCGGAGACGATCCGGCCGCTGCTGTCGCGGCTGGTGCCGGGGATCGCCATCGAGACCCGGCCGCGGCTGTCGCAGCTCACCTATGCCGGTGCCGCCAAGCTCACCAAGCTGCCGCCGCGCTCGGCGGTGGTGGCGTTCTCGGCGGCCGAGGTCTACGCCATCGCCGAGCTGATCCGACGCCGACGCGGCGGCTGCGCGGTGGTGATGGGACGGCTGTCGCCGCGCACCCGCAACGCCCAGGTGGCGCTGTATCAGGACCACGAGGTCGACTACCTGGTGGCGACGGACGCGATCGGCATGGGGCTGAACATGGACGTCAACCATGTCGGCTTCGCCGGGCTGTCCAAGTTCGACGGCTCGCGTCCGCGCCGGCTGAGCGCGCCGGAGGTGGCGCAGATCGCCGGACGGGCTGGACGCGGCATGCGCGACGGCAGCTTCGGCACCACCGCCAACTGCCCGGAGCTGCCGGAAGAGCTGGTGCAGGCGGTGGAGGCGCATCGCTTCGATCCGCTGGAGCAGATCTTCTGGCGCAACAGCGCGCTCGACCTCTCGGGGCCCGACGCGCTGCTGGCCAGCCTGCTGGTGACGCCGCCGCGTCCCGGGCTGATCGCCGGCAACGAGGCGTCGGACCTGCAGACGCTGGACCAGCTCTGCCGCGAGTCGGAGATACGCGATCTCGCGCGTGGGCGCGCCGCCACCCGGCTGCTGTGGGAGGCCTGCCAGATCCCGGACTTCCGCAAGCTCGGCGACGACAGCCACACCAGGCTGTGCGCGCGGGTGTTCACCCAGGTGGTGCGAAGCGGCCGGCTGCAGGCGGACTGGATGGCGGCACAGATCGCCGCACTCGCGCGCAGCGAAGGAGACATCGACACGCTGATGCAGCGGCTCTCGGGCGTGCGTGTCTGCGCCTACATCGCCGCCCGGCCGGACTGGCTCGACGACGCCGCGCACTGGCAGGCGCGTGCGCGGGAGGTGGAGGACCTGCTGTCGGACGCGCTGCACGAGCGCCTGACCGCACGCTTCGTCGACCGTCGCGCCGCCCTGCTGATACGCCGGCTCGACGACGCCGAGGGCCAGGAGATGCTGTCGGCGGTCACCGCACCCGGCGAGGTGGTGGTGGAGGGGCACTCGGTCGGCCACGTCGCCGGCTTCCTGTTCCTGCCCGACCCGCTGGCCGAGGGCGCGGA
>CAXTOC010000181.1:0-6071 GCA_964245725.1 uncultured Acetobacteraceae bacterium
GTGTTGGTCTTGGCCATGATGTTCCTCGCGCCGGCGGCCGCCCGAGGATTCGCTTGACCTTGCCAGGCAGGCTGCGCATTTTGCCGCCGCTCGAACCTCCGCCGCTCCAGCCCTGCTGCGGTGAGGCCGCCGTCGCGAGGAACATCATGGCCAAGACCAACACCATCCAGATCAAGCTCGTCTCCACGGCGGACACCGGCTACTTCTACGTCACGAAGAAGAACGCGCGGGCGCAGACCGGCAAGATGGAGATGCGCAAGTACGACCCCGTCGCGCGCAAGCATGTCGCGTTCAAGGAAGCCAAGATCAAGTGATCGCCGCCGCCTGCCGACGGCGGCCCGGGAACCTGCGCGACGATCAGTAGAGCTTGTCGTTCTGGCCGTACGGAACCACGATGTCGCTCGAGTCGGCGAGGTTGAGCATCGCGCGGGAACGTTCGTCCAGCGTATCGGCATCGAGCGCATGGTCGCGCAGCCCGGAGACACGCTGCGCCCACGCGGCCTGCTCGGAGATCGCGGCACTTTGGCCGGCCTGCGCCTGCGACAGCAGCCGAAGCCGATCGGCGTAGCGCCTCAGGCCATGCTCGCCCTGATCGGCGTTCCAGGCGAAATAGGCCACCAGGGACAGGAAGAATATCGGAGGCAGCGCGGCCTTAACCTTGCGCTTCACGGCGCGACCGAAGCTCATGCGGCACTCCTCGTCATCATGTCGTGCCCGCAGCAGTCTGACTTCGGAGTCGACCGACGCTCCCGGACTCGGAGCCCTGTTGTCTCCAAGCTCAAACGCCATCGCAAGGAAAATCGGCACGATTCGGGGCAGGATCTTGCATAATCGCGCCGCCGGCCGAGGCCATTTTCGTTTCTGAGGAGTTACGATTGCATCCGATTGACGCCGCCACCTATCTGCTGGTCGAGCCGTCGCACTACGACGTCTCCTATTCGATCAACCCCTGGATGCGTCCGGGCGTGTGGGCACAAGATCCGGCGGGTCATCGCGCGGAGGCGGCCGCCGCGTTCGAGCTCCTGGCCCAGGCGCTGCGAGGCGCCGGTGCAACGGTCGAGGTCGCCCGCGGCGTCGAGGGATTGCCCGACATGGTGTTCCCCGCCAACGGCGGCATCGTGCTGGACCGCCGCGCGCTGCCGGCGCGGTTCCGCTTCGCGCAGCGACAGGGCGAGGAGGCCGCGTTCGCCGCGGTGTTCGCGACGATGCGCGCGCGCGGCCTGATCGACGAGGTGCTGAGCCTGCCGCAGGGCTGCTTCCAGGAAGGTGCCGGCGACTGCATCTGGGATCCTGCCCGCCGGCTCGCCTGGACCGGCTACGGCCCGCGCTCCTCGCCGGAGAGCCCCGACGTGATCGCCGGGCTGTTCGGCATCGAGCTGCGCCGGCTCGAGCTGGTCACCGAGCGGTTCTACCACCTCGACACCTGCCTGTGCGTGCTGCCCGGCGGGGAGGTGTTCTTCTATCCGGGCGCGTTCTCCGACGCCGGCCGCGCGCTGATCCGCGACAGCGTCGCGCCCGACCTGCTGATCGAGGCCTCCGAGGACGACGCGGCGCGCTTCTGCGTCAACGCGGTGGCGGTGGGACGCACGGTGGTCATGGCCACGCCCACCGATCGTCTGGCGGGCACGTTCCGCGAGCGCGGCTACGTGGTCAGCCCGGTGGCGCTGGACCCGTTCATCCTCTCGGGCGGCGGCGCCTACTGCATGACGCTGCGGCTGGACCTCAGCACCGCCACCTGAGCACCGCAGGTCGAGCGGGCGCCGCTCAGCCGCGCAGGATGGTTCGTCCCGCGTAACGGGCCGCCGAGCCGAGCTCCTGCTCGATGCGGATCAGCTGGTTGTACTTGGCGGTGCGGTCCGAGCGCGACAGCGAGCCGGTCTTGATCTGGCCGCAGTTGGTGGCCACGGCGAGGTCGGCGATGGTCGCGTCCTCGGTCTCGCCGGAGCGGTGGCTCATCACCGCGTTGTATCCGGCATGCTGCGCCAGCTGCACCGCCTCCAGCGTCTCCGACAGCGTGCCGATCTGGTTCACCTTGACCAGCAGCGCATTCGCGCTGCCGGCGGCGATGCCGCGTCGCAGGCGCTCGGGATTGGTCACGAACAGGTCGTCGCCGACGATCTGCAGCTTCTGCCCCAGCGTCGCGGTCAGGTGCGCCCAGCCCTCCCAGTCGTCCTCGGCGCAGCCATCCTCGATCGAGACGATCGGATAGCGCGCGGCGAGGTCGGCGAGGTAGGCGACCATGCCGCCGGCGTCGAACGACTTGCCCTCGCCCTCGAGCTCGTAGCGGCCGTCGCGGTAGAACTCCGTCGAGGCGCAGTCGAGCGCGAAGGTCACGTCCTCGCCCAGCCTGTAGCCGGCGCGCTCGATCGCCCGGCTCATGAAGGCGAGTGCCTCGTCGGCCGACTTCAGGGCCGGGGCGAAGCCGCCCTCGTCGCCGACATTGGTGTTGTGGCCTGCATCCTTCAGCCCGCGCTTGAGCTGGGCGAAGATCTCCGAGCCGATCCGCACCGCATCCGCCAGCGTCGCCGCCCCCACCGGCTGGATCATGAATTCCTGGATGTCGATCGGGTTGTCGGCGTGCTGGCCGCCATTGACGATGTTCATCATCGGCACCGGCAGGGTGCGCGCGAACACGCCGCCGACGTAGCGATACAGCGGCACCCCGAGCTCGGCGGCGCTGGCGCGGGCGACGCCGAGCGAGACCGCGAGGATGGCGTTGGCGCCGAGGCGCGACTTGTTCGGCGTGCCGTCGAGGTCGATCAGCGCCTCGTCGATGGCGATCTGGTCGTAGGACTCCGAGTCCCGCAGCGCCTCCAGGATCTCGCCCTCGACGAAGCCGACCGCCTGCAGCACGCCCTTGCCGCCGTAGCGCGCGTTGTCGCCGTCACGCAGCTCCGCCGCCTCGTGCGCCCCGGTGGAGGCGCCCGACGGCACCGCGGCGCGGCCGGTGGCGCCGCTGGACAGCACCACGTCGACCTCCACGGTCGGGTTGCCGCGGCTGTCGATGATCTGGCGGGCGACGAGGTCGGTGATGGCGCTCATGGCTGGGCACATCCTGGCTGTTGCGGAGACGGGCCCTTGCAGCACCTCGTCCGGCTTTCCGCAAGGCCGCGCCACCGGGAGGCCCGGCATCGATCCGCGCGCCCGCGCGTTGGCGTGCCTGAACGGCAAGGGCGACGATGATGCGACGGCTCCCGATCCTGGCGGTGATCCTCGGCCTGCTCGGGCTGCTGCCGTTCCTGGGCTGCACGGTCGGCATCATCGCCTTCCCGAGCGAGGTGCCGGTGCCCAACTTGGTGCAGGCGATGATCGCCTACGGGGCGGTGATCCTCGCCTTCCTGGGCGGCGTGCACTGGGGCCTGGCGCTGGATCCGCGTCCGCTGATCACCCCGCCGGGGCAGGTGGCGCTCGACAACCGGAGGTTGTCGCTGGGGGTGGTGCCGTCGCTGATCGGCTGGGCGGCGCTGCTGGTGCCGCTGGTGGCCTCGCCGCTGATCGCGATCGTGCTGCTGATCCTGGGCTTCGTCGGCGTCACGCTGGTCGAGGAGCGGGCGCGTCGGCGTGGCGCCATGCCCGCCGGCTACATGGGCCTGCGCTGGCTGCTCAGCGCGGTGGTGCTGCTCTGCCTGATCGTGGTGCTGCTGGCGCGCACCTTCTGACCGGGCTCAGTCGATCCTGTAGTGGATCGGCTTGAACGCGTAGTTGTTGGACTGCAGCGCCGAGCAGGCGGTGAGCCCGACGATCAGGTCCTGCTCGGCGCGGAACACCACGCGGTCGCCGGCACGGCTGCGCGGCGGCTCCACCGTCAGCGTCCCGCTCTCGCCGTCGAGCCGCACGTTCATGAACACGTTGAAGGCGACCGGGATCTGATCCGCCACGATGCCGAATGGCGCCAGTGCCGCGGCCAGGTTGCCGAAACAGCCGCGGTGCGGCTGGGTGTCGCCGTAGAGGATGCGGAAGGTGTCGGCCGAGCACGGCGTGAGCAGGAAGTCGTGCCGCCCGACGCTGTCCTCGAGGATGCGCAGCAGCACCCGGCTGCGGTTCGAGTACAGCGGGTCGCCGGCGGTGAGGTAGATCCTGCCCGCATAGTCGAGCGTGCGGCCCGACGAGATCACCTCGGCGACGTCGTGACGGTTGAACGCCAGCAGGTCGGCGACCTGCTCGCCCTGTGGATCGATGACGGTGAGGCGCTGGCCCTGCTCGAGCGTGAAGGCGACACCGGAGCGCGGCGCGATCTCGTGCAGCGGGCTCATGCGTGGCCCTCAGGCCGCATCGCGGTCGCGCCCGTCGGGCGGCTGGAACGGGCAGCGCCACGCCGCGTCGACCAGGCGGCCGCTGTACTGCCGCGCCTCGGAGATCTCGCCGAAGCGGGCCAGCATCGGGTTGATCGAGCCGTTGAGTGCGGCGTCGCGGTCGAGGATGGTCGAGCGCAGCCTGTCGTACTGGCCCTCGGCGCGCAGGCGCTCGAACTGGTCGTGCAGGTTGAACACCAGCGCCGGGCGCTCGAAGCGGCGCGACAGGCGGCTCGCGGCGGGATGCAGCCCGACCACGAAGAACGCCTCGCCGCCGAAGCTCAGCGAGAAATGCGGGCTGTCCGGATCATCGCTCACCCGCGGGTCGCGCTTCTCGCCGCACGACGCGTCCGTGTCCGAGAAGGACTGCACGCGCTGCCAGAGGTGATGCTCGAAGCCCGCCTCGTCGAGCGTGTCCGGCGCCTCGAACAGCATGGCGAAGCTGCGGAACAGCGTCCGCTCCTGCTGGTACTGGCGGATGAAGTCGAGCAGTTCCGGATACACCCGCACATCGTCTTGCCCCGAGCGTATGTCGCGGCCGACCAGGATGCGCAGCTGGCCGCGCGCCAGCGCTGCCTTGGCACCGACGCAGGAGAACCTCGGGTCGCGGATGAAGGTGCTGAATCGCTGCGCGAGCCGGTGCGCCTGGTCGGGGCTCGTATCTGTCGTCGGCATCGCGTCGGAACTCACGCTACGGGCTGGCTCACAATCGAGGACCAGCAACACGGCCTGAACAGCCGGGTTCCGCATGTCATGCGGTCGCACCGCCTAGAAAATGCCGCGCTCGTGCATAGCTGTGTTGTGCACAAATTCTCGCGAGTTCAGCTGGTTTAGTGCCTTGGTGTTATCACGACGGCCGCTGGAGCGGACGGCGAGGTGGCTCAGCCCTTGAGCTTCTTGCTGCACTCGCTGTAGTAGCCGCCGCCCTTCTGCACCCAGCGCAGGCCGCCGTTGGCGCCCGATGTCTTGTTCGCCTTGTACTGGTCGAGGCAGGTGTGCAGCCGCGCCTTGCCGGGCGTCTCCTTGCTGTACTTGGAGTCGATCGCGCTCGGGAAGGTGGCCGGACCGGAAGCCGCGGCCGCCGAGGGCTTGCTGACCACGGCGTTCGGCGATGCCGGCGGCGTCGTGCTGGCATTGGTGGTGGGCGTGGTGCCGGCCGAGGCCGGCGCGCCGGAGCCGCAGTTCTGCGCCCGGAAGCTCTTGTAGTCGGTTCCGTCCAGCGTGCCGCCCTTCTTGGCCGCCTGATACTTGGCGCTGCACTCCTTGCTGGTGAGCGCGCCCGCGGCGCCGCCGTGGGCGAGGACGGCGAGCATCAGCGCGCCACCGAGAACCGTCCGGACCGTCTGCGTCATGTATGTCCCCGATGTTGAAGTCCGCGATGCGCCGAGCATGACCGGCTCGATCATGCCCTGCTCGTCGATCTACCTGGCGCCCGTGAGCCGGCCGATCATGCCGGCGAAATCGATCCCCGTCGCGGCGCTGGGGGCGGTCCCGGCGGCGACCGTGGTTCCGGCCTGCGGTGCCACGCTGCCCGCCGGGGTGGTGGCGTCCACCGCGTGCGGCAGGAACTGCGCCAGGATCTGGCTTCCCATGCCGGGCGGCAGGCCGTGCTGCTGCGCCCAGGCGTCGATCTGCGCCGGCGGGAACACGCGCTCGACCTGATCGGCGGAGATCGGCAGGTTGTGGCCGCTGCCGATCCAGGACTGCACCTTGTCGCCCAGACCGGCCTGCTCGAACTTCTGCGCGATCCCGGCCGGACCGCCGGCGGCGTTGATCACC
>CAXTOC010000182.1:0-5959 GCA_964245725.1 uncultured Acetobacteraceae bacterium
CTCGAACGCCGTGGCGCTCGGCGCCCGGAGCGGCCCGGCGCCGGCGAGTGCCAGGCTCCCGGCGACGAGCGTCCGGCGCCTCAGCCCACCGCTCCGATGATCCGCTCGGCCTGCTCGAACAGCGACTCCGGCACGTCGTGCCCCGAGGCGCGCACGTTCTCGTCGACCTGCTCGGGCCGGGTGGCGCCGATGATCGCGGCGGAGACGTTGGCCTCGCGCAGCACCCAGGCGAGCGCGAACTGCGCCAGCGTCAGGCCGGCCGCGTCGGCCAGGGGCCGCAGCGCGTCCACCGCCTCCAGTACCGGCGGCTCGAGCCACTGGCGTCGGAACATGCTGCCCATGGTGTCGTGGGCGGCGCGGCTGTCGGGCGGGATCGCGGCACCGGGGCGGTACTTGCCGGTGAGCACGCCCTGACCGAGCGGCGACCAGACGATCTGCCCGATCCCGGAGCGCGCGCAGAGCGGGATCACCGCCGCCTCCGGGTCACGGTGCAGCAGCGAGTATTGCGGCTGGCTGGAGACGAACTTCGCGACGTCCGGCAGCGCCAGCGCCGCCTCGATGCGCTCGGCCGGCCACTCGGAGAAGCCGACGCAGCGCGCCTTGCCGGCGCGCACCACCTCGGTCAGCGCCTGCATGGTCTCCTCGAGCGGGGTGTCGGCGTCGTAGCGGTGGCACTGGTAGAGATCGACGTGGTCGACCCTCAGCCGGGCCAGCGAGGCGTCGATCTGCTTGTGCACCTGCGCCCGCGACAGCCCGCGATCGGTGTCGCTCATCGGGAAATAGAGCTTGGTCGCCAGCACGTAGGCGTCGCGCGGCAGGCCGGCCAGCGCCTCGCCGAGCACGGTCTCGGCAGCACCACGGCCGTAGACGTTGGCGGTGTCGATCAGGGTGATGCCGCGATCCAGCGCGCGGTGCACGCAGGCGATCGCCTGCTCGCGCTGCACCCCGCCGGAGGTGGTCAGCCAGGAGCCGAAGGCGATCTCCGACACCTCGATGCCGCTGTCGCCGAGCTTGCGATACCTCATCAGGATTCTCCCTCGACAGGCCGGTCCTCGGCCAGGAACTCTTCCAGCAGGCGGTTGACCAGCGCCGGCGCGTCCTGCTGCACCCAGTGCGACACGCCGGGCAGCCGACGCAGCCTCAGGTCGCGCACGTAGCGGCCGGTCCCGTCCAGGCAGATCAGGTCCAGCGCCACGTCCTGCTCGCCCCAGATCAGCAGGGTCGGCACCTCTATGGTGCGCGCGAGCGCAGCCGTCGAGGGGGGTTCGACGCGCAGCGCGCGGTACCAGTTCAGCATCGCCGTCGCCGCACCCGGCTCGACGATCTGGCCGGTGTAGGTCGCCAGCACGTCGGGCGGCAGCGACAGGTGGGCGAACATCCGCCGCAGCGCCGCACCGCCGCCGGCCGTCAGCAGCCGCTCGGGCAGCAGCGGGAGCTGGAACAGGGCGACGTACCAGGACCGTCGCCGCTGCCGCCAGTGCCGCAACGCCGCACGGAAGCAAAGCGGATGCGGCACGTTCATGATCACCAGCCGACGCAGCGGGCGGATGCGGGCGATGGCGAAGCACCAGGCGACCATGGCGCCCCAGTCGTGCCCGATCAGCACCACGCTGGCGGCGCCGGACGCATCGATCAGCGCCGCCACGTCGCGCAGCAGCTGCGCCAGCGCGTAGTCCCGCACCTTCTCCGGACGCGTCGTGCGGCCGTAGCCGCGCTGGTTCACCGCCCACACCCGGTAGCCCAGCGCCGCCAGCGCCGGCATCTGGTGCCGCCAGGACACGGCGTGCTCCGGGAAGCCGTGCAGGCAGAGCGCCAGCCGGTCGCCCTCGCCCTGCTCCAGCACCTCGAAGCGCATGCCGTTCGCATCGATGAACCTGGTCCGCATCCCGCCTGCCTCGTCGCGCTGTCGCCGTCACGAAGAGCTCGATCGTCGCGGCCGTTGCATCTCCTGCGCGCTGCTGCGTTGCTTGGGGATGCAAGACATCTCCCGCCCGCGCGCCGACCGCACGCAGCTGCAGCAGATCATCGTCGGCCTGACCGAAGGCGTCGTCCTGATCGACCTGGACGGCACGATCGTCTGGGCGAACGAGGCGGCACTCGCCATGCACGGACTGCGCTCGGCCGATCAGCTCGGCGAGAGCGTCGCCGCCTATCACGACCGCTTCGAGCTGCGCTACCGCAACCAGCACCGGCTGCCGGCGGAGGAGTATCCGACGGCCCGCGTCGTCGCCGGCGAGAGCTTCAGCGAGGTCACCGTGGAGGTGGCGCCACGCGGCGGCGACAAGCGCTGGGTGCACCAGATCCGCAGCCTGATCCTGACCGACGCCGGGGGCCGGCCCGACTGCCTGGCGCTGGTGCTGGAAGACGAGACCGAGCGCTTCAACGCCGAGGAGCGGTTCGAGCGCACCTTCGGCGCCAACCCGGCGCCGGCGATCATCGTCCGGCTCTCCGACATGCGCTACGTCAAGGTGAACCACGGCTTCCTGGAGCTGACCGGCTACCTGCGCGAGGCGGTGATCGGCCGGTCGATGCACGAGATCGACGTGCTGGAAGGAGCGGAGAAGCGCGACCTGGCGGTCAAGCGCCTGCATGCCGGCGACACCATCCCGCAGATGGAGGCCTGCCTGCGCCTGCCGGACGACAAGACCAAGACCGTCATCGTCGCCGGCCAGCCGATCGAGATCGGCGAGGCGGCCTGCATGCTGTTCAGCTTCGCCGACCTGCATCCGCGCAAGCAGGCCGAGGACGCGCTGCGGCAGAGCGAGGCGCGGTTCGCCGTCGCCTTCCGGCTGGCGCCCGGGCCGATGGCGATCGTGGCGCGCGACGGCCTGCGCCTGCTCGACGTGAACGACGCCTTCACCGCCGCCAGCGGCTGGCGGCGCGAGGAGGTGATCGGCCGCACGGAGTCCGAGATCGGGCTGTGGAGCGGCGTCGAGCGGGAGGAGGTGGCGCGGCTGGTCAGGCAGACCGGCCACGTGCGCAGCATGGACATCAGGCTGCGGAGCAAGGAAGGGCAGAGCAGCGACTACCTGCTGTCCGCCGAGAGCGTGATGATCAACGGCGAGCACTGCGTGCTGATGGTGATGCTCGACATCACCGAGCGCCGGCAGACCGAGATCGAGCTGCTGCATGCGATCGACGCGGTGATGCAGGACAGCTCGTGGTTCGGGCAGAAGGTGGTGGAGAAGCTCGCCAACCTGACCGGGCGGCAGCCGCCGGACGCACCCGGAGCCGGCGAGCTGAGCCCGCGCGTGCGCGAGGTGGTCGGCCTGATGGCCCGGGGGCTTTCGGACGAGCAGATCGCGGCCAGGCTCGGGGTCAGCCGCAACACCGTGCGCAATCACGTGTCCGCGAGCTACAGCAAGCTCGGGGTGCACTGCCGGAGCGCGCTGGTCATCTGGGCGCGCGAGCGTGGGCTCGGCGGCGAGGCGAAACAGGCTCCGAAACAACGCGCAGGCAAGCATGCGGCGAAGCGACTAGTGCAGGTATCCCACTAGCATAGTGCGGTTGCACCAAGTGATTTCTCCATGTCGCCGAACAATTACAGTATCGGTGGGCAAAACCTTTCCGCGCGCGCGCAGTTATCCATGCATCCGGCCGCGCTGTTCGAGCAGGCGGCGGATCACCGAAACCAAGGAAATCGCCATGGACAAGGATCGCGTCGAGGGCATCGGCAAGAAGGTCACCGGCTCCATCAAGGAGGCGGCGGGCAAGGTCACCGGCGACACCAAGACACAGGCCGAAGGCAGTGCGGAGAAGACCGCCGGCAAGGCGCAGAACACGGTCGGGGGCGCCAAGGACTCCGTGCGCGATGCGCTGAAGGAATGATCTCCCAGGGCTCGCAGCTGACCGACAACGACGAGGCGGCGGGCTCGGCTCCGTCGCCGGGCGGCGAGGAGCTGGTGCTGCCGCTGCACGCGGAGGCGGTGCAGCTCTCGCGCCGCACCGTCGAGCGCGCCGTGGTGCGCGTCGCCACGGTGACGCACGAGCGGCCGCAGCTGGTCGAGGAGACCCTGCGGCACGAGCGAGTGGAGATCGAGCGGGTCCCGGTCGGGCGCATCGTCGAGGTGGCGCCCGCGGTTCGCGAGGAAGGCGACGTCACGATCCTGCCGGTGATCGAGGAGATCGTCGTGATCGAGCGCCGGCTTTTCCTCAAGGAGGAAGTGCATGTGCGGCGCGTGCGGAGCTCGGAGCCGTATCGGCAGACCGTCCTGCTCCGCGAGCAGGAGGCCGTGGTGACCCGCGAGCCGACGCCTCGAGCCGATCCTGCCGATGCGCCGATCCCCCATCGCACCGCGCCGGGCCCATCCACATCAGGTTGAACGAAGGACCACTGGATCATGAGCGAAGAGACCATCGTTGCCGTCTACGACAGCGCAGCCCACGCCGAGGCGGCGGTACAGGACCTGAGGGCGGCGAATGTTCCGGCCGAGGCGATCACGCAGCATGGCGGCACCGGCACCGGCGCTGGCGTCATGAGCGGCTCGACCACTGCCTCGGGCCCGGTACGCGAGAAGGGGTTCTGGTCGGGCCTGTTCGGCGGCGAGCCGGACCACGACACCGCGGTGTACGATCGCAGCCTGCAGGGCGGCTCGACGGTGGTGACGGTGAAGGCGCCCCAGCAGCACGTCGACTCCGTGGCAGCGATCCTCGACCGTCACAACCCCATCGACATCGATGACCGCGCGTCCGGCTACGGCCTGTCGCAGCCCGGCGGCGGTGCCGCGCCGCTCGCCACCGCGAGCACCGCCACCGCCGGCGCCGAGGAGGGGGTGATCCCGCTCTCCCAGGAGCAGCTCGTGGTCGGCAAGCGCGCGGTCAACCGCGGCACCACCCGGGTGCGACGCTTCGTCGTCGAGACGCCCGTCGAGGAGCAGGTCACGCTGCGCGACGAGACGGTGCATGTCGAGCGACGCCCCGTGACCGGCGGACGCACGACCGGCGTCGGCGACTTCACCGACAAGACGATCGAGGTCAGGCAGGCGGGCGAGGAAGCCGTCGTCGGCAAGACCGCGCACGTCCGCGAGGAGGTGGTCGTACGCAAGGAGGCGCAGGAGCGCGTCGAGACCGTGCACGACACGGTGCGGCGCGAGGAGGTCGCAGTGGAGCCCTCGACCACCGGCACCGGCACCGGCACCGGCAGCACCGGGGGCCTCTCCGACACCACCCGCGCGCCGAAGGTCTGAGCCTCCGCCGTGAGGCGGCCCGGTTCCACTGACCAGCTCCCGATCCCGAACAGCGAGGCAGCGGCCGCGAGGTCGTGCCTCGCCGCGCGCCCTTCGCGCACCATGCCAGCAACCAGGACCACGATGATGAAATCGATCCCGATCGCCTTCGTCGCCGCGCTGATCGCGACGGCCGCTGCCGCGCAGACGACGACCAGCCAGCCTCCGGCTGGTTCCGCTCCCGCGACCCCTCCCTCGAACGCGATGACCCACAGCGTCAATCCCACGACCGGCGCCATGCCCGCCACCGGCCCGACCGACGGCAGCTCCGGCACCGCCGCGGCCAGCGGCGACCATAACCAGGCGGTGGCGACGACCGACGCCAACGCGCCGCAGCCGGCGCGCGGCGCCAACTCGTTCAGCCGCGGCGAGGCGCGCCGCCGCATCCAGAGCCAGGGTTTCCAGAAGGTGTCCAGCCTGCACAAGGACAGCGGCGGCGTCTGGCGCGGCAGGGGCAGCAAGGACGGCCAGCCGGTACACGTCTGGCTCGATTACAAGGGCAATGTCGGGCAGCAGTAATCGGCCGTCCCGCCCCCACCAAGACGTCCGCCGCCGCGACGGGCAGCACGACAAGCAGACAGGAGGCCGACATGGCCATGCGAACCTTCACCCACCTCTATGACGACTACGACGATGCGCGCCAGACGGTCCAGGCGCGCGAGGCCGCCGGCGTGCCGCACAGCGACATCAGCATCGTCTCGAACAATGCCGACAGCGGCCACGCCATCGGCGGC
>CAXTOC010000183.1:0-5916 GCA_964245725.1 uncultured Acetobacteraceae bacterium
TCCCTCACCCGGCATCAGTGCGCGGGATCGGGCTCCTCCTGGTTCATTGCAGATCGCTTCGCGCCGGCGTTCTCCCGCGCGCGATCAGGAGCGCCGGCTAGTCACGCCCCGGCACGCTTGACGCAACTCTGCCCGGTATGGCGGCGCTGGTCGTGTTCCTCGCGCTGGGGCCGTTGCTGGTAATCCCGCTGTATGTTCCGCTGAGCTATAACGACGGCTGGAACGCCTACCCCGACCGGCGCGCGATCGATGCCGGCGTGGGGAGACATGATCGTCGCCCGCGTCTCGCTGCTGGCCTCGGCGGCGCTGCGTGAGGCTATTCGGCGGTGGCGCTCGTGGAAGCCCCGCTGCATCCGGCTTGCTGCTGCTTTACAGCTGCACGTTCTTTCGCGACTACGTCGCGATAACTGGGTACGCGCTGATGCTCGTGGGCGTGCAGCAGCTGCCATGTGGCGGCGCGACGGAGCGGTATCCGGCCGGCTACGTGACGGCGGGAGGCTCGTCAAACATGGTCTGCTCGGGCTGCCGCCGGCGGTGCCGATATGGCTCGCCCTGATGCGGCGGCGAGTCGCGACCGTGTGGTTGATCGCGGCGGTCGGCAGCCTCGCGGCGGGGTTGCTGATCACGGCAGTGCTCCACGGTCATGCGACATTGGCGGACGTCCCGACGCACCGCCGCAGCTTTCGCGCCGCGCGGGTGATCCCGGCGCTGCAACGACTGATCCGGCTGGCGCCGATGATGCTGATCATCGGGCCGGCGTATCGAAGCCGGGCGACCGGCGACCGGCGACCGGCCGCTGCTGTTCGCCGCCCCGTTCGTGGCGACGTCGCTGGCCGGCGGCGTCGCGCGGCGCCTGGGCGAAGGCGTGTCCTCGAACGCCCATCGAGACGATGATCGCATCGTGCCTGTTGATCCGGCTCGTGGTGTCCCGGGGCGTCGCCGGCGTGCTGGTGGTTCGTCGCTGGGCGCTCGCGTCTGCGGCACTGGTCGGGATCGCGGTGATCACAGTGCTGGTGATCATGCCGTGGCAGCTGACATCGGCCTGGAGCGGTATCGACGACCGGGCAGAGCGCGCGCGGTCGTGGCAGCCGATCATCGCACGCATCGCGCGCGCGCCGGGGTTGGCGAGATGCCGCAGCCTGGCGCTGTGCTGCTGGGCGGGCAAGTCATTCGAGGTCGACCATCCAACCCGGAGCAGAGTACACTGACAGGCGGGTCGACCGCCGGGTTCGAGGCGCCGGCCCGAGACGATCAGGGATGACCCGCTGCTGCTGGAGCTGGTCGAGCACGAATACGCGCCGGTCGCGACACCAGGCCACCACGTCGTGCTGGCGCCGAGGCCGACGACGGCGCCGCGTCGCAGGACAGCCCGGTTCGATGCGCATCCTGGGACAGACCCGCTCGCTGCGGCTATGCTCGGTGGACGCGATCGCGGAGGCGGCCCGACATGCAGGAGAGCCACCCACCGCAGCCTGCCGCGTCGCTGCACGGACGAGGATGATCGAGATGTCGAACCGCACCAACGAGGCCGTCGGGACGCCGTCGCACCGCAGCCGCCGGCTGCTGCGGCGAGCGCTCGACCTCGACGATTTCCAGAGTCTCGCCAAATCCCGTCTGCCGCGCGCGGTGTATGGCTACGTCGCGAACGGCAGCGAAGCCGGTGCGGCGCTGCAGAACAACCGCGACGCCTTCGCCGACCTGCACATGGTCCCGCGCGCGCTGCGCGACGTCTCGAAGCGGTCGCAGGAAACGGTGCTGTTCGGTCAACGCTACGCAGCACCGTTCGGCATCGCGCCGATGGGCGCCGCCGCGGTGGTCGCCTTCGACGGCGACAACCGGATGGCGCGTGCGGCGCGGGCGGCGAACATCCCGTTCGTGCTCAGTGCCAACTCGATCACGCCGATGGAGGAGCTGGTGCGAAGCAACCCCGGCGCCTGGTTCGCCGCCTACCAGTCGGCGGAGGCGGACAAGATCGAGCGGATGGTGGACCGCGTGGCCCGGACGGGGATCGAGGTGTTCGTGCTGACGGTGGACGTGCCGGTGGGCTCGAACCGGGTCGCCGACACCCGTTCCGGCTACAGCATGCCGTTGCGCCCGACGCCGCGGCTGAGCTGGGACGGCGTGACGCACCCGCGCTGGCTGGCCGGCGCCTTCGCCCGCACCCTGCTGCGGCGGGGCATCCCGGCGATCAGCAACGTCGAGGCGAACCAGCGCATCGGCCTGTTCTCGCGCAAGGTCGCCCGCATCACCGGGCACAGCGCCTTCAGCTGGCGGCAGGTCGAGCAGATCCGCAGGCTCTGGCGAGGCCCCTTCGTGATCAAGGGCCTGCTGTCGGCCGAGGACGCGCGGATCGCCCGGGAAGGCGGCATCGACGGGATCGTCGTGTCCAATCATGGCGGCCGCCAGCTCGACGCCGCCGTCTCGCCGATGGAGGTGCTGGCAGAGATCAAGCGTCAGAGCGGCGACATGACCGTGATCGTCGATAGCGGCTTCCGGCGCGGCACCGACGTTCTCAAGGCGCTGGCACTCGGCGCGGACTTCGTGCTGATCGGCCGCCCGTTCCTGTTCGCCGCCGTGCTGGCCGGCGAGGAGGGGGTGCGGCGCGCCATCTCGCTGCTCTGCAACGAGATCGACATCGATCTCGCGCTGCTCGGCTTGCAGAGCGTCTCGGAGGCGGCGCCTGAGCTCCTGCGCGACGTCCGCGGCCGCAGCAGCTTCTGAGACGCGGTGGCGCCGCCTGACAGGATGCGGAGAAGGCAAGGGCTTTGCCCTTGACCCACTGGGGCCACAGGCCCCAGACCGCAATTGATCAAGTAATGGATTTCAGAGGCTTCGCCGTTGATGGGGTTCAAGGGGCGAAGCCCTCTGCCTGCTGTCGGCTCTTGCATCGTGCTCGCGCAGCCCGAGCACGTCCTCCATGCCGTAGAGCCCGGGCGGGCGGCCGACGGTCCAAAGTGCGGCGCGCACCGCGCCGGCGGCGAAGACGCGCCGGTCGAAGGCGCGATGCGTGAGGGCGATCTGCTCGCCGGCCGAAGTCATCAGCAGCGTGTGCTCGCCCACGATCTGGCCGCCGCGCAGGGCGGCGAAGCCGATGGCGCCAGGTTGCCTGGGACCGATCCGTCCCTGACGGGCGAGTTCGTGCGCCACCGCGTCGCCGCCGCGGCCGCGCTGCACCGCGTGGCCGATCGCGAGCGCGGTGCCGGAAGGCGCATCGATCTTCTGGCGATGATGCATCTCCAGGATCTCGGCGTCGTATTCCGCACCCGGAAGCGCCGCGCCCAGCCGCGCCGCCAGGTTCAGCACCAGGGTGACGCCGGGGGAGAAGTTGGCGGCCTGCACCACCACGATCTCACGCGCCGCCCGCTCGACCGCGTGCTGCGCCGGCTCGGACAGCCCGGTGGTGCCGAGCACCCAGGCGGAGGTGGAACCGGCGAGCACGTGCGCGTGGGTCAGTGCCGCGTCGGGGTGGGTGAAGTCGATCACGGCCTGAGAGTCGGCGGCGAGCGCGCCTAGCTCGGCATAAAGCTTCGGCCCGTATCCGGAGGGTGGCGACGCGCCTGGCTTGCAGGTTCCGCCGACCGGCGTGGCCCCGGCACGCTCGATCTCCTCGACGACGAGACGACCGACCCTGCCGGCGATCCCGGCGATCCCTATCCGCATGAAGCAGAGCACCGGACGGAGATGTGGCGGCGCGACCGATGCGGTCGCGCCGCCATCCGTCCATGGCGCGGGTCGGGGGGGGACGTCACCACGGACATCAGGCTAGTTAGCCGCCGCCATCCGTGTTTTCAATACAACAGTCAAGAGTGTATCGGGTATCACGCGATTGCGATCAGGATGCTGTGGCAGAAGCGCAACGTCGTCATCGCGCCCGGTCTCACCCCTTGCCCTCGAAGAAGTCGCGCACCTTGCCGAAGAAGCCCTCGCTCTCAGGGCTGGTCTTGGCGTGCTCGCTGCTCTCGACCTCGAACTCTTCCATCAGCTCGCGCTGGCGCTTGCTCAGGTGCTGCGGCGTCTCGACCGCCACCTGGATGTACATGTCGCCGCGCGCCGCCGAGCGCAGCACCGAAAAACCCTTGGAGCGCAGCCTGAACTGCTCGCCGGTCTGGGTGCCGGCCGGGATCTTGACCCGGCTGCGGCTGCCGTCGATCACAGGAACCTCGACCTCCGCGCCCAGCGCCGCCTGGCTCATGCGCAGCGGCACCCGGCAGTAGATGTTCGCGCCGTCACGCTGGAAGATGTCGTGGGCGCGCACGCCCACGTGTACGTACAAGTCGCCGGGCGGGACGCCCGCGCCGCCGGCCTCGCCCTCGCCGGCGAGGCGGATGCGCGTGCCGTCCTCGACGCCCGCCGGGACCTGGACGCTGAGGTTGCGCTCGCGCTCGACGGTGCCGGCGCCGTGGCAGACCTTGCACGGGTTGCGCACCACCCGTCCGGCGCCGCCGCAGGTCGGGCAGGCGCGCTCGACCAGGAAGAAGCCCTGCTGCGCGCGCACCTTGCCGGCGCCATGGCAGGTGGGACAGGTCTCGGCGGCGCGGTCCTTGCTCTCCGAGCCGGAGCCGGCGCACACCTCGCACTGCACCCTGCTGGGCACGCGCAACGGCACCTTCATGCCGGTGAAGGCGTCGGTCAGGCTGATCTCCACTTGGGCACGGACGTCTGCACCGGACCGCTGCCGGCCGCCGCCGCCGCGGCGACCACCCATCATGTCGCCGAACACCTGGTCGAAGATGTCGCCCAGGCCGCCGCCGCCGCCGAAGTCAAAGCCGCCCGGAGCACCGCCGCCATTCTCGAAGGCGGCGTGACCGAAGCGGTCGTAGGCCGCCCGCTTCTGGTCGTCCTTCAACACGTCGTAGGCTTCGTTCAATTCCTTGAACCGGGCTTCCGCCGCCTTGTCGCCCGGATTGCGGTCCGGGTGATACTTCATGGCGAGCTTGCGATACGCCTTCTTGAGCGTGTCCGCGGATGCATCCCGTGCGGCCTCCAGGGTCGCGTAATAATCCTGCTTGGCCATCTGTTCCTCATCGGCGGGTCATCCGCGTCCCGCCCGGGCCCGCGGATCCGTCATGAAGCCGAAGCACCCGCCCCGGTCGCAAGCACGGGCGCCCCATGAACTAGGCGACATGCCCGACCTCGCGAGAGGCCGGGCACGTCGGGCGCTGTCGATCAGGCCGACTTCTTCTTGTCGTCGATGTCCTCGAAGTCGGCATCGACCACGCGCTCGCCGCCCGGAGCCGACGAGGCGCCACCGGCCGCGCCGCCTGGACTGCCTGCGGAAGCGGCGCTGCTAGCCGCCTCGGCCTTGTACATCGCCTCGCCGATCTTCATCGCGACTTGGCTGAGATGGTCCGAGGCAGCCTTGATCGCCGCCAAGTCGCTGCCGCCGATCGCGGTGCGGGTGGAGGCGATCGCCGCTTCGGCCTCGCTCCGGTCGGCAGCTGCGATCTTCTCGCCGCCCTCGGAGAGCGTCTTCTCGACCTGGTGCACCAGACCCTCGGCCTGGTTGCGCGCCTCGACCGCGGCACGCTTGGCCTTGTCGGCTTCGGCATTCACCTCCGCCTCGCGCACCATGCGCTCGATGTCGGTGTCGGAGAGGCCGCCCGACGCCTGGATGCGTATCTGCTGCTCCTTGCCGGACGCCTTGTCCTTGGCTGACACCGAGACGATGCCGTTGGCGTCGATGTCGAAGGTGACCTCGATCTGCGGCACGCCGCGTGGCGCCGGGGGAATGCCCATCAGGTCGAACTGCCCGAGCATCTTGTTGTCGGCCGCCATCTCGCGCTCGCCCTGGCTGACCTTGATGGTCACCGCCCCCTGGCCATCCTCGGCGGTGGAGAAGGTCTGGCTCTTCTTGGTCGGGATCGTGGTGTTGCGGTCGATCAGCCGGGTGAACACGCCGCCCAGCGTCTCGATGCC
>CAXTOC010000184.1:0-5891 GCA_964245725.1 uncultured Acetobacteraceae bacterium
GCCGCCGACACCTCCACCCGGCTGACGCGCGACGTGCGGCTGAACATCCCCCTGGTCTCCTCGGCCATGGACACGGTCACCGAGGGGCGGCTCGCCATCGCCATGGCGCAGGCCGGCGGCATCGGCATCGTCCACCGCAATTTGTCGACGGCCGAGCAGGCCGACCAGGTTCGGGCGGTGAAGCGCTACGAGAGCGGCATGGTGATCAACCCGATCACCGTCTCGCGATCAAGGCGCAGCGCAAGGTCTCCGGCTTCCCGGTGGTGGAGGCCGACGGCACGCTGGTGGGCATCCTCACCAACCGCGACGTGCGCTTCGCCGACGACGACTCCACGCCCGCCTCCGTCCTCATGACGCGTGAGAACCTCGCCACCGTGCGCGAGGGCGTCAGTCAGGCCGAGGCCCGCGCCATCCTCCAGAGGCGCAAGATCGAGCGGTTGATCGTGGTGGACGATCAAGGCCGCGCCACCGGCCTCGTCACCGTCAAGGACATGGACAAGGCCGAGGCCCACCCTCTGGCCGCCAAGGACGAGCAGGGCCGTTTGCGCGTGGGTGCGGCCTCAACCGTCGGCGACGCCGGCTACGAGCGCTCGATGGCGCTGGTGGATGCGGGCGTCGACGTCGTGGTCATCGACACCGCCCACGGTCACTCCATCCACGTCGCCCGGGCGGTCGAGCGGATCAAGCGCGAGACCAACCGCGTGCAGATCGTGGCCGGCAACATCGCCACCTACGACGCCGCCCGCGCGCTGATCGATGCGGGCGCGGACGCCGTGAAGGTGGGCATCGGCCCGGGCTCGATCTGCACCACGCGGATCGTGGCGGGCGTGGGCGTGCCGCAGCTCACCGCCATCGCCGAGGCGGCGCGGGCGGCGCAGGAGAGCCGCGTTCCCGTGATCGCCGACGGGGGGATCAAGTTCTCAGGCGACCTCGCCAAGGCGCTGGCGGCGGGGGCGGACGTGGCGATGCTGGGCTCGATGTTCGCCGGCACCGAGGAGGCGCCGGGCGAGGTGTTCCTCTACCAGGGCCGCTCCTACAAGTCCTATCGCGGCATGGGCAGCCTGGGCGCGATGGCCAGGGGTTCTGCCGACCGCTACTTCCAGCAGGAGATCAAGGATACGCTGAAGATGGTGCCCGAGGGGATCGAGGGGCGGGTCGCCTTCAAGGGCGGCATGGGCACCGTGGTGCACCAGCTCGTCGGCGGCCTGCGCGCCGGAATGGGCTACACTGGAAGTGCAGACATCGCCGCGTTGCAGGCCGGGGCGCGGTTCCGGCGCGTCACCGGTGCGGGGCTGCGCGAGAGTCACGTGCACGACGTCGCGATCACCCGGGAAGCGCCGAACTACCGCCAGGATTGATCGAGCCGAGATGACGCCGTCCGCGCGACTGGCCGCCGGCATCGAGCTGCTGACGGCGATCGAGGCCGCGCCGCGCAAGCCCGCCGACGCGGTGGCCAACGGCTTCTTCCGCGAGCGACGCTATATCGGCGCCGGCGACCGCCGCGCCGTTTCCGACCAGGTGTGGTGCGTGCTGCGCCACCGGCGGCGGCTGCACTGGTGGCTGCAGCGCGGCGACGGCGAGCCGACGCCGCGTCTGCTGCTGGCGGCCGCGGCATTGCTCGAGGGGCGGCCGCTGGAGAGCCTGCAACGCGGCTTCTCCGGCGGCCGCTATGCGCCCGACACGCTGGAGCCGGGCGAGTCGCGCGCACTACGGGCGCTGGACGGCCACACGCTGGAGCATCCGGAGATGCCCGACGCGGTGCGGCTGGAGGTGCCGGACTGGCTGCTGCCGCGGCTGGCGGCGCGCTTCGGCGCCGACCTCGCCCGCGAGATGGCTGGCCTGACCGGCGCCGCATCGCTCGACCTACGGGTGAACCTGCTGCGCGGCACGCGCGAGCAGGCGGTGGCGAGCCTGGCGCAGGACGACGTCGTGGCCGAGCCGACCCCGCTCTCGCCGTGGGGGTTGCGCGCCCGCGGACGGCAGAACGTCACCGCGACCACCGCCTTCAGGCAGGGGCTGGTGGAGATCCAGGACGAGGGCAGCCAGCTGGTCACCGCCCTGGTCGGCGCGGAGCCGGAGATGCGGGTGCTGGACTACTGCGCGGGTGCCGGGGGCAAGACGCTGGGCCTGGCGATGACGATGCGCAACCGCGGCCACATCGTCGCCTGCGATGTCTCGGCGGCTCGGCTGGATGGAGCGGTGCGCAGGCTGCGCCGCGCCGGCGTGCACAATGTCGAGCGCCATCTCATCGTGCCAGGCGACAAGTGGGCCAAGCGCCGCGCCGCCAGCTTCGACCGCGTCCTGGTGGACGCACCCTGCACCGGTACCGGCACCTGGCGGCGCAACCCGGACGCGCGCAGCCGCCTGCGCGAGCAGGACCTGGAGGAGCTGACCCTCAAGCAGGCCGGGATCCTGCGCGATGCGGCCAGGCTGCTGCGTCCCGGCGGTCGACTGGTCTACGCGACCTGCTCGGTGCTGCCCGAGGAGAACCAGCTGCAGGTCGAGCGCTTCCTGCGCGAGCAACCCGGCTTCCAGCTGATCCCGGTCGCCGAGGGAGCACCGTGTCTCAGCCTGACCCCGGCATCGCACGGGACCGACGGCTTCTTCGCGGCCATCCTGGGTGCCTCGACCTGAGCCCGTGTTCATAATGAACACGAACTTGTTACGGTATCATCGTCAATCGACGCTCAACCTGCTCACGCGCAGTTGTATCATGCACTCGATCGAAGGCCGGTCCGGCTAGTCGGCCGTCGCTGCGTGGATAGGGGCTCGCCTATGTCGGACCTGGCCTCGGACCTCGTCCGCGAACGCGAGACGCACCGGCCGCATCGCGGCGTGCCCGCCTTCCGTACCCTGCTCGCCGGCACATTCTCCGCTCCGGACTGCGGCGGCCGGTCGGTCCTGGAAGGGCTGCTCAGGACCTCCTCGGCGCTGCGGGCGCACCGTGTGCTGCCGGGGCACCGTGACCGCGACCTCGACGAGCAGGCCGAGGATCAGCTCACGGGCGATGGCGTCGACATCGTGCTGCTGGATCTCGACGGCCCGCTGCTGTCCGTGCTCTCGCTGATCGGACGGCTGCGCGCGGCTGCCAGCGCGGAGGTCGTCTTCATCGGCATCCTGCCACCACAATCCTCCGCCGAGGCGAGCCTGTACCTGGGCGCGGTACTGGATGCGGTGGTGGATGCCGCGCGCCCCGGCGCGCTGCACCGCGCGATCGGCGAGGCGTTCGAGGCGGTGGCGGACTTCGCGGGCATCGGCCACGGATCCATCGCCATGGAGAGCGCCACCAGGCACTGAGCCACCGGTGCCTCAGGGGCAGGGGATCTCGATCTCCGTCAGGCCGACGGCGAGCGCCCAGCGCAGATCGTCGTGATGCAGCGCCACGCAGCCCTTGGTGGGACGCTCGTCCTGACTGGCAAGGTGCAGGAAGATCGCCGAGCCGCGACCGCGCTGCACCGGGTCGTCATTGTAGCCCAGCACCGCGACCAGGTCGTAGAGCCGATCCTCGCGCCAGAGCCGCTCATGGCGCGCGGGGTGCGGCAGCTGCACCGCCCGGTTGTAGTCGGGATGGCCGACCTCGTCGCACCAGCCATCGTCCGGCGCGATCGGTTCGCGCGGCAGCCCAGTCACCGGGCTGGGCAAGCGATCTGCCCGGTAGAGCACGCGACGCAGCGCCAGCAACCCGCACGGCGTCGCACCGTCCCCCTCCTGCTTGTGGGCGAGGATCCCGGCCTCGCCGAGCACGCAGCGCAGGTCACGTCCGGCGATCCGGATCAAGCCGGCGCTGCGCGAGGTCGGCTGGAGTGATCCCCGGCTCATGCTGTCATCGCTGCTGTCTCAACCATCATACGCAAACCGGCGCATCGGGCTATCATCTCGAGACTTGCGCGAGCGACTCCATTCACGACAATGTGTGCGAGGCACGCGGACCAGCTTAAGGCGCGAATCGTAGTCACCGCGTTGTGAGGACGAGCTTTCCTGTGACCTCGGCTTCGGCGCGGACGGCTGCCCGCGCGAGCGGGTTCGGGTCAGGGCCAGGTGAACGAGCGCGGCGAGGCCGCCCCATGGAAGAGGTTTAGATGGCGGGTGAACGCCCTATTCTGATCGTCGACGACGACGACACCCTGCGCACGACGCTGGTCGAGCAGTTGCAGCTCGAAGCGGAATTCTCCGTCGAACAGGCCGCCTCGGTGTACGAAGCGGACCAGAAGATCAGCAGCAACGGCGCCCGCTACGACGCCCTGATCCTGGACGTCACCCTGCCGGACGGGGACGGGCGCGACCTCTGCGCCGACCTGCGCCGCCAGGGCAGGCGTATGCCGATCATCATGCTCACCGGTTCCGACGACGAGGCCGACGTCGTGCGAGGCCTCGACGCTGGGGCCAACGACTACGTCGCCAAGCCGTTCCGCATCGCCGAGCTACTGGCCCGGCTGCGGGCGCAGATGCGCATCTTCGAGAACAGCGAGGACGCGGTGTTCACCATCGGGCCGTACACCTTCCGACCCTCGGCGAAGCTGCTGCAGGAGGCGGTGCGCAACCGTCGGATCCGGCTGACCGAGAAGGAGGCGGCGATCCTGAAGTTCCTGTATCGCGCCGGCACCCGCCCGGTGCCGCGCCAGGTGCTGCTGAACGAGGTGTGGGGCTACAACGCGGCGGTGACCACCCATACGCTTGAGACCCATATCTACCGGCTGCGGCAGAAGATCGAGCCCGATCCGGCCAATGCCTGCCTGCTGGTCACCGAGGGCGGTGGCTACCGGCTCGATCCGGAAGGTGGCTTGGCCGTCGTGTGAGCCGGGTCAGCCGGGACCTGCGTCGGCGACCGCCCGGCGCAGTCCGTCCAGCCCCACGTCGCCCTCGATCACCTTGCCGCCGATCACGAAGCTCGGGGTGCCGGTGATCCCGAGCTGCCGTGCCAGCGCAACCGCCGCCTGCAGACGCGCCTCGAGCACGGGATCGGCCATGTCTCGGTCCAGTCTCGTCAGGTCCAAACCCTGCCGGGACGCCGCGGCGCGGATCTGATCCGGTCCCGGCTGTCCCTGGTCTTGCATCAGCGCGTGCTGCAGCTGCGCATACTTGTCCTGCATGCCGGCGGCGGCGATGGCGCGCGACTGCAGCAGGCTGGCCGGGCCCAGGATCGGGATCAGCTTCTCCACCAGCCGGATCCGGCGATCACCGGCGACCAGGGCATCGAGGTCGGGCAGCGCCTTGCGGCAGTACGGGCAGCGCGGGTCGTAGAACGCGACCAGCGTGATGTCGCCGCGCGGATTGCCGGCGATGTAGTCGCCGGGCACGCCGGAGAGCGCCGCCTGGTTCCGCCGCACCGCCTCGCCGCGATCCTCGGCCTGACCCTTCTCCGCCTGCGCGCGCAGCGACAGGATCGCGTCGCTGAGGATCGAGGGGTCGGTCTTCAGCGCCTGGCGCACGATCGCGATGATCTCCTCGCGCTGCGACGGGGTGAAGCCGTCGGCGCAGGCGGATCGCGGCATGGCCCCGAGCAGGCCGAGCGAGAGGACCGCGCCCAGGGCGGCATTGCGGGTGCACAGCATGCGCCGGCTCTAGCACGCCGGGCATACGGCGCACAGGTTGCCGCTCAACCCGAAGCCGTCTAATGGCTGCGGCCGATGCGGCAGCTGATGGAGAGCGGAACCTTGCGCAGGTCGAGACGGTCGCCGCGGACGCTGGTCGCCTCGCGGGCGCTCCCTGCCTTCGCCGGTCTCTGCCTGCTGGCCGGCTGCTCCAGCGTGCAGGAGGTGAAGGCGCTGGTGACGGGTCCGTCCTCGCCCTACCTGACCGGCTATATCGGCGAGGTGGTGGCCGACGAGCCGCGCGCCGCCCTGGTCGGGCGCGACGTGCTCGCCCGCGACGGCAACGTGACCGACAGGCTG
>CAXTOC010000185.1:0-5887 GCA_964245725.1 uncultured Acetobacteraceae bacterium
CGTTGCCGTCGACCACCACAACGCCGAGTGCGTCGGCATCCATGCTGCTCGCCGTGGCACCCGCTTAGAGGCCCTCGAGCCGTTGCGTCAGGGCGTGCGGCGGCATTTCGGCGCCATCGGCAAGGACGTCGCCCGCGGCCTGGCCGTTCGCCACGACCACGGCAGCCAGTACATGTCCGACACCTTCCAGACCGAGATGCGCTTCCTTGGCGTCCAGAGCTCGCCCGCTTTCGTCCGCGCGCCCGAGGGCAACGGCTGCGCCGAGCGCTTCATCCGCACCCTGAAGGAGAACCTGCTCTGGATCCGCACCTTCGACACCGTCGAGGACCTCAGGCTGGCGCTGCTCGCGTTCCGCGACACCTACAATACCGCATGGCTCATCCAGCGGCTCGGATACCGCTCACCGAACCAGGCCAGACAGGATCAGCTTTCAGCCGTCGCGGTCGCCGCCTAGGCTCCTCACAGATGTCTCATCAACCGCAGGCGGCACACATTGATCCTACGAAGTAACACTGCGCAAGGACGTGTTTTTACAGGAAGGCTAGACTCTGATCGCAGAATGCCGCAAATGCCTCAAACAGCGCTATAATTTGAGCCAGGGACGATCAAGGACGTGAAATGCCGGCTCCTCCGACTTCGCTCGAACTCTCGACCGGACGCCCGGCAGCCGCGCTCGTCGGTCCACTGCCATCTGTCCCAGGGCGGCGTCACGCGGTGCGATGCGGCAGGCCGGGTATGAGTCCCGAGCACATCGCGAGCGAACATCGGGACGCGGCCGCTTCGCCGGGGCAGGAGGCTATCGTCCTCCACGGCATCAGCTAGCGGTTCGGCAGCAACCTCGTGCTCGACAACATCAGCATCGGCACCGGCGCGGTTGTGGTCCTGATGGGCGTGAAGGGGGCAGGCAAGTGGGCATGGGAGCTGCGCTGGCAGCCCGTCCATTGGAGATTGGAATGACGACACAGATCCGCTTTAACGCGTTCGACATGAACTGTGTCGGGCATCAGTCCCCGGGACTCTGGGCTCATCCGCGGGATCGCTCCTGGCAGTACAAGGACCTGGAGTACTGGACCGGGCTGGCAAGGACGCTGGAGCGCGGCGTGTTCGACGGCATCTTCATCGCCGACGTGCTGGGCGTCTACGACGTGTACAAAGGCAATGCGGAGCATGCCATCCGGCAGGGCGCGCAGATCCCGGTGAACGATCCGCTGCAGCTGGTGCCCGCCATGGCGGTCGCGACCGAGCACCTGGGCTTCGGGATCACCGCCTCGATCTCCTTCGAGCACCCGTACCCGTTCGCCCGGCGCATGTCGACGATTGACCACCTCACCAAGGGGCGCGCCGGCTGGAACATCGTCACCTCGTACCTCGACAGCGGCGCCCGCAACCTCGGCCAATCGTCCCAGGTGGCGCACAACGACCGCTACGACGTCGCCGACGAGTATCTGGAGGTGCTCTACAAGCTGTGGGAAGGGAGCTGGGAAGAGGGTGCCGTGGTGCGCGACCGCGAGGCCCGCATCTTCGCCCATCCGGAGAAGGTGCACGAGATCGGCCATGACGGCCGCTTCTTCCAGGTGCCGGGCTTCCATCTGTGCGAGCCTTCCCCGCAGCGCAGCGTGGTGATCTACCAGGCCGGCGCCTCCGGCCGCGGCAAGGCCTTCGCGGCGCAGCATGCCGAGTGCGTCTTCGTGGCCGCGCCGACCAAGCCGATCCTGAGAGCCTACGTGGCCGATATCCGCCGCCAGGCCGCGGCGGCGGGGCGCGACCCGCGCAAGCTCCACGTCTACACGCTGCTGACCGTCATCGTGGACGAGACCGACGCCAAGGCGCGCGCGAAGTTCGAGGAGTACCAGCGCTACGCGAGCTACGACGGCGCGCTGGTATTCATGTCGGGCTGGACCGGCATCGACTTCGGCCAGTACGCGCCGACCGACCTGGTCCGTAAGGTCGAGACCAACGCCATCATCTCCGCCGTCGAGGCATTGTCGGAGGGCGATCCCGACAAGCGCTGGACGGTCGAGGAGCTGGCGAAGTTCGGCGGCATCGGCGGCATGGGACCGGTGGTCGTGGGCTCGGCCGCCACCGTGGCCGACATCCTGCAGGACTGGGTGGCCGAGACCGGCGTCGACGGCTTCAACCTGGCCTACGCGGTCACGCCGGAAACCTTCGAGGACGTGGTCCAGCACCTGGTGCCGGAGCTGCAGCGGCGCGGCGCCTACCCGACCGCCTATGCGCCCGGCACGCTGCGCGAGAAGCTGTTCGGCGACGGCCCCTACCTCCCTGCCAGCCACCCCGCGGCGCGCTATCGCGACATCGAGCGCGTCAAGCGCGAGGCTGCGGCGGTGCGGCGACCGGCTGCCTGACCGCGATGATCGAGATCCACGACCTGCACAAGGCCTACGACCTGCCGGGCGGCGAGGTGGCCGAGGTGCTCAGGGGCATCGACCTGGTGGTTCCCGACCGGTGCATCACCGCCGTGGTGGGGCCGAGCGGCTCGGGCAAGACGACCCTGTCCCGGTGCATCAGCCTGCTCGACCAGCCGACCGCCGGATCCATCCTCGTGAACGGGACCGACCTGTCGCACCTGACGGGCGAGGCGCTGCGGCGGCAGCGGCGCGCCATCGGCACGATCTTCCAGTCCTCGGCGCTGCTCAGGCGCAAGACGGCGGCGGAGAACGTGGCCCTGCCGTTGCGCTACCTCGGCGTGACCGAGGCCGGCATACGGCAGCGCGTGGAGGAGCTGCTGGACAGCGTCGGGCTTCCCGACAAGGCGCATCATTATCCGGGCCAGCTCTCGGGCGGCCAGCGGCAGCGCATCGGCATCGCCCGGGCGCTGGCACTCGGCCCGCAGGTGCTGCTGTCCGACGAGGCCACCTCCGGGCTCGACCCGCAGGCGACGGAGTCCATCCTGGCGCTGCTGCGGCAGCTCAAGGACCAGTTCAGCCTCTCGGTGATCCTCATCACCCACGAGATGGATGTCGTGCGCGGCACGGCCGACCAGGTGGCGGTGCTGCGCCAGGGCCGCATCGTCGAACGGGGGTCGGTCGGCGAACTCGTCGCCGATCCGGCCTCGGTGACGGGCGGCCAGCTCCTGCCGGTGGCGGCGCCGCTGAGCGACGATCCCGAGCTGCTGCAGCTCGAGGTGCGCTACGCCGCCGGCCGGCCGGTTCCGGCCGACTGGATCAGCCGGCTGTGCGAGGCGCTGCCGGTGCGCGTGTCGCTGCTTGGCGGCAGCGTCGAGGCGGCAGGCGGCGGCACCATCGGGCGGCTGAGGCTGGGCGTGAGCTGGCGATCCGGATCGTCGCGTGGGACCGAGGCGGTGCTGCGCGAGCTGTCCCGCTTCGGCCTGAACGCGGCCGTGCTGCGGGAACCCGCCCTGCACCCTGCCCCGGAATGCACCTCGTGAGCACCCGTCCGATCACGCAGGACATCGTCCTCAGCAACGACACGCCCTGGACCGACCTGCCCTCGCTCATGCTTCCCGCCTACGCCCAGACCTGGATCATGGTCGGCATCGTCATGGTCTTCGTGGTCGCCATCGGCGGCGCCGCCGGCGTGACGCTGTTCAACAGCTCCTCGCGCGGGCTGCTTCCGCACCGTCGCATCAACTCGGCCTTGAGCTGGGTGGTCAACGTGGGGCGGTCGCTGCCCTTCCTGGTGCTCATGGCCGCGATCATCCCGTTCACGCGTCTCCTCACGGGCACGACCATCGGCATCCCGGCCGCGGTCGTGCCGATGGTGGTCGCCGGCATTCCGTTCTTTGCCCGTCTGGTTGAGACCGCCCTGCGCGAGCTGCCGGAGGAGGCGACCGCGGTCGGCCTCGCGTCGGGCGGCTCCTTCGTGCAGATCATTGGCACGGTGCAGCTCAGCGAGGCACTGCCCGGCCTGATCGCGGCGGTCACGCTGAACGTGATCTCCATGATCGAGTACTCGGCCATTGCCGGCACGATCGGGGCCGGCGGCATCGGCTACCTCGCGGTGGTCTACGGCTACCAGCGGTTCGACCAGCACGTGATGATTGCCACCATCGTTGCTCTCGTCGTCACCATCCAGCTCGTCCAGTTCCTCGGCGACCGTCTCGCCGCGGCCGCGCGGCGTCCATGACCCTGCTTCCACCAGCATCGAGACCTCGGACATGACCAGCAAGCAAGTGGATTTCGAGCTCAGGAAGAAGAGCAGGCTGCCGCTCCTGCTCGGCAGCGTGGTCGTGCTGCTGGCGCTCGCCGGCACCGGCTACGCCTTCCTGGGTCGGGGCAACCAGAAGGTCGTGTTCGGCGACACGCTCAAGGTCCATTTCGAGCCCGCGATGGCGGGCGAGGAGAAGCTGATCCGCTTCGCCGCCGACAAGATTGCCCCCGATTACGGGCTCAAGCTCGAAGCCGTTCCGCTGCAGGATTCCGTGCAGGCCAACCGCGCGGTCGCCGAAGGACAATACGCCGCCACCATCCACGAGCACCAGTGGTGGCTCAAGCAGGTGGCCGATGCGAACGGCTTCACGCTGACGCCGGCCGAGCCGATCTTCCAGTGGGCGTTCGGGGTCTACTCCGACAACCACAGGTCCCTGGCCGAGCTGCCGCAGGGTGCCGTGGTCGCCGTGCCCAACGACGGCGCCAACCAGGGCCAGGCTCTCTGGCTGCTGCAGCGTGAGGGGCTGATCAGCCTCGACCCGGCGATCGAGCCGCGCGTGGCCAAGCTGCGCGACATCAAGGGCAACCCACATGGGTTCATATTCAAGGAGATGGATCTGCTGTCGCTGCCGCGTGTGCTCGACTCCGTCGACGCGGCTGTGGGCTATGTGCTGCAGTTCGATGCCGGCAAGGTGCCGCGCAGCAAGGGCATCCTGTTCCCGGCGGCGCCGCGCACCTTCGCGTCGCAGCTGGTGATCGGCACGCCTTACCTGCACGACCCGCAGATCGAGAAGCTGGAGAAGGTGTTCGCCGACCCGCGCATCGCCGCCTACCTCAGGGCCACAGAGGATCCGCAGGTCCAAGGCGTCCTGACGCCGGTCTCGGTCAACTGAGTCCGGGGCGGACGTGGGCGGCAATCATGGAATACGCGCTCCTCTACGTACGTCACGACCTTAAGCCGTAACTCGGAAAGTGCGTGGGGCAGCTGTTAGGTGGTGGTCATGGGTAGCGTAGAGTTCCTTGCGACGGCTCTCCTACCGATCATATCCTACAAGACCCCCTGCAGCGGATGGCTGTCGAACGGGTCGCCCATCTCCAGGTACTCGTCGAGCACGGCGTAGCTCTTGTGCCGGCCGTGCTGCTTGAGCCGGGTCGGGTGGACGCCGCGCTCCATGCCCTCGGTCAGCGCGCCGCGCTTGAGGCTGTGGCCGCCTAGGGTGCCGGCGTCGTAACCCACCGCCTCGGCTCTTGCCTGGATGATGCGGGCCACCGTGCGCGGATCGATCGGCTGGCTGCCGACGATCTGAGCCCGGGCGCCGGCAAGGTCATGGCCGCCACCCGCCGGCGGCTGCCAGATCCTCCGGAACACCGCGCCGTCGCGGATGCCGGCGGCCTCAAGCCAGCGATACAGCGCCCTCACCGGGCACGCCGTCGTGCTGCCCGCCGGGATGGCGACCACGACGCTGCCGCCGCTCCGCATGCCCTTGCTGGTGGGCAGGGTGAGCTGCAGCCCGCGGGGGCGGAGTTCGAGGTGCTCGACCTGGATGGCGGCCAGCTCCGAGCGCCGGAGCGCGCCGGCAAAGCCCAACAGCAGCAGCGCCCGGTCGCGCAGGCTGGTCAGATCGTCCGGGACAGGCTGCAGGATGCGGGTGAGCACGGCGAGCGTGGCGGCGGCCTTCTTGCGCGGCCGCTCGCCGGCGTGTGCGGCCGAGCGCCGGATGCCGGCCACGGTCTCGGTCACCTGCGCATGGGCGGTCGGC
>CAXTOC010000186.1:0-5330 GCA_964245725.1 uncultured Acetobacteraceae bacterium
GGCTACGCGGTGCACCGTCGCGCCGTCTACGCCGCCGAGAGTCCGGACGGCCTGTCGCCGGACGGCCTCGCCGCGCTGCGCGACGGCCGCGTCGCAGCCTGCCTGTTCTTCTCCGGCGAGACCGCGCGGAACTTCGACCGGCTCTGTCCCGTTCCCCTAAGGCAGTCGCTGCGCGCCGTGCGCGCGCTGGCGATCAGTCCCCACGTCGCATCCACCCTCGACGGGATGCCCTGGCAGGCGGTGCATGCCGCGCCGCGTCCGGACTCCGCTTCCTTGCTCTCACTGCTGGATCCACTCAGGAGGCAGACATGACCTATGTTCCCGACGCCGATCGCTACACCCGCCACACCTACCGGCGCTGCGGTCGCAGCGGGCTCGACCTGCCGCCGATCTCGCTTGGTCTGTGGCACAATTTCGGCGGCACCGACGTCTACGAGACCGGCCGCGCGGTGGTGCGTCGCGCCTTCGACCGCGGCGTGACGCATTTCGACCTCGCCAACAATTACGGGCCGCCATACGGCTCCGCCGAGGAGAATTTCGGCAAGATGCTGGCCCAGGACCTGCGGCCGCACCGCAACGAGCTGGTGATCTCCAGCAAGGCCGGCTGGGACATGTGGCCGGGGCCGTACGGCATCGGCGGCTCGCGCAAGTACCTGGTCGGCAGTCTCGACGACAGCCTGCGTCGCATGGGCCTCGACTACGTCGACATCTTCTACTCGCACCGCATCGACACCTCGACGCCGCTGGAAGAGACCATGGGCGCGCTCGACCACGTCGTGCGCCAGGGCAAGGCGCTGTACGTCGGCATCTCGTCCTACTCGCCGGAGATGACGCGCAAGGCCGCCGCCATCCTGCGCGGCCTCGGCACGCCGCTGCTGATCCATCAGCCCTCGTACTCGCTGGTCAATCGCTGGATCGAGGACAGCCTGCTGGACACGCTGGACCAGATCGGCGCCGGCTGCATCGCCTTCTCGCCGCTCGGGCAGGGGCTGCTGACGTCCAAGTACCTGGGCGGCATCCCCGAAGGGTCGCGGGCCGCCAAGGGCAGCTCGTTCTCGCGCGACTTGCTCACCGACGACCTGCTCGGCCGCGTCCGCACCCTCGACGAGATCGCCCAGCGCCGCGGCCAGAGCCTGGCGCAGATGGCGATCGCCTGGGTGCTGCGCGACCGCCGCGTGACCTCGGCGCTGATCGGGGCGCGCTCGGTGGCCCAGCTCGACGACAGCCTCGACGCGCTGCACCGCCTCGACTTCAGCGAGGCCGAGCTCGCCGAGATCGATCGCTCCGCGGTGGAGAGCGGCATCGACCTGTGGCGCGGCTCGGCCACCTCGGATGCCGCCGCGGGCTGAGCCGCATGGACGCCGCGGGAACGATATGATGGTCTGGTGGATGCCCTCGTCTCCCGAAACGGTTACGCTTCTCGCACCATGCGTGAGGAAGAGGCACCGTTGCACGAAGGTGAGGTCGTAGCGGCCGAAGCAGGCGTTCCCGAGCCGGAGCGACTGGCCGCCCTGGTCGTGCGTGACCAGGCGAGGGCACTCTACGACTACGCCGGCGGGGGGCTGGCGATGTCGGCGGTCGCGAGCCTGTTCCTGGCGATCATGATCGCGACATCCGGGAACTTCGAGCGCCTGATCGGCTGGCTGTGCGCGATGGCGGTCGTGCTCGGGGTCCGGACACTGGACCTGCTGCTGTGGTACCCGAGGCGGCCCTCCGCGGCCAGGGGCGCCGAGGCCGAGATCCGGCGCTATGCCGCCGGAGTCGCCGCCGCGGCGCTGGTCTGGATCGCGTTTCCGCCGCTGTTCTTCGACTCGATGACCGTGACCGGCCGCGCCGCCGCCGCGGTGGTGCTCGCGGCCATGGCCGGCGGCAGCCCGATCATGCTCGGCGCGGTGTCCGCCCTGTCGATCAGCTACTGCCTGTCGCTGATCCTGCCGTTCTCGTTGATGTTCCTGCTGCGGCCCGGCCGGGTGAACTTCTCGCTCGGCGCGCTCGGCCTGTTCGACGCTGTGGTGATGACCGGCACCTGCGTCGTGCTGCATGGCCGCGTCATCGAGCTGATCCGCCTGGCGCGCCGCCACCAGCTGCTGATGGCCGACGCGATCCTGCAGCAGGGCCGCACGGCGGCCGCCAACGCCTCGTTGCAGACCGCCCAGGCCGCCCTGCACGAGGCCAACCAGTCGCTCGAGTCGCGGATCGAGGCGCGCACCACGGACCTGCGGCACGAGATCATGGAGCGCAAGAGCTACGCGCGCGCCCTCGCCCGCCTGGCCTCGACGGACTCGCTGACCGGTCTGCTCAACCGGGCGACGCTGTCGGAGCGCCTGACGGAGCTGCTGAAGCGTGCCACGGCGCAGGCCGAGGCTGGGCTCGCGGTGCTGTTCCTCGACCTCGACGGCTTCAAGCAGATCAACGACCTGCAGGGACACGATGTCGGAGACCACGTGCTGCGCGTCGTCGCGGCAAGGCTGACGGAATGCTGCCTCGGGGCGCACGTCGCGCGCTGGGGCGGCGACGAGTTCGTCATCGTGACGACGCGCTGCCCGCACGAGGCCGAGGTCCTGGCGCTCGCCGAGAGGATACGCGGATCGCTGACGGCGCCGATCGAGACCGATCCGCCGCAGGACGGCCGCCGCACGGTGCGGATCGGCGTCACCATCGGCGTGTCGCTGTGCCCGACGCACGGCACGTCGCAGGACGAGCTGATCAGCGCCGCCGACGTCGCGATGTACTACGGCAAGAAGGAGGGCGGCGGCCGCCTGACCGTGTTCAACACCGAGCTCGCCCGCCTGATCAGCGAGCGGCGCCTGATCGAGCAGAGCCTGCGCAAGGCGCCGGGCGACGGGGCGCTGGCGCTGCACTACCAGCCGATCATCAACACCGCCTCCGGACGCTGCGACGTGATGGAGGCGCTGCTGCGCTGGACCCATCCGGAGCTCGGCCGGATCAGCCCCGAGATCTTCATCCCGATCGCCGAGCAGTCCGAGCAGATCGTCGCCATCGGCCGCTTCGTGCTGTTCGAGGCGTGCGCCGCCGCCACGCTCTGGCCCGGACCGGATCCGCCGGCGGTGGCGGTGAACATCTCGATCGCGCAGATCCTCTCGGGCCATCTGCTGGAGGACGTGCAGGCGGCGCTCGACGCCTCGGGCCTGCCGGTGCACCGGCTGCACCTGGAGATCACCGAGAGCATGTTCGTCGCCGACCCGTTCCGGATCATGCCGGCGCTGGAGGCGCTGCACGCGCGCGGGGTCTGCCTGGCGCTGGATGATTTCGGCACCGGCTTCTCCTCGCTCGCGCGACTGAAGACGCTGCCGATCGACACCATCAAGATCGACCGCGCCTTCGTCCAGGAGGAGAGCGAGGAGGGGTTCGCCATCATCCGCGCCATGCTGCTGATCGCGCGCGCGATGCAGCTCGACGTGACGGCGGAAGGGGTGGAGACGGAGTCGCAGATGTCGATGCTGTCCGAGCTCGGCGCCACCCGGCTGCAGGGCTACCTGCTGTCCCGACCGATGCCGGCGGCGATGGTCCCGGCCTGGCTGTCCTCCGGCCAGCCAAGGCTGCAGCCGACCCATCCGCGCGACGAGGGCGGCGCGGTGCAAGGCGATGCGCGCCTGATGCGGGGCTGACGCGGAGGTGCGGCACCTTGGCGGTCAGGCCGCATCACGTTTGCTGGATCTGCCAAGCCACAGATTGTCGGACAAATAACGCGTAAGTAGCCTCGTTCCGGGAGCCGGCTCAGGCGATGCGCCGTCCGCCTCCCGTCGCATGCGGCGCCGGTCCCGCGAGGGCCGGGCCGACACCGCCAAATCGGACGTGGCACACAAGCGCCACGCGTGAGGAGACGACATGACCGAGATCGAGAGACGTACGCTGCTCGCAGCGGCCGCGGGAGCATTGGCGGCCAGCCAGCTCGGCGGACCCACAGCCGCCGAGGCCGCCGGCACCGCCGCCCGCTGGACCGCGCAACGGGCGAACAGCTGGTATGCAGCCCAGCCCTGGCTGGTCGGCGCCAACTTCGTGCCGTCCACGGCATCGAACCAGTTCGAGATGTTCCAGGCGGAGAGCTTCGATACCAAGACCATCGACCGCGAGCTCGGCTTCGCCGCCGGAATCGGCATGAACGTGATGCGCGTGTTCCTGCATGACCTGCTGTGGCAGCAGGATCCGGCCGGCTTCAAGAGCCGCCTCGACACCTACCTCGCGATCAGCAGCGCGCACGGCATACGCACCATGCTGGTGCTGTTCGACAGCTGCTGGAACCCGTTCCCCCGCCTCGGCGTGCAGCCGGCGCCGGTGCCCGGCATACACAACTCGCAGTGGGTGCAGTCGCCGGGGGCGGACGCGCTGCAGCAGCCGGCGCAGTATCCGCGGCTGCTGAGCTACGTGACCGACGTCGTCGGCGCTTTCGCCAACGATCGGCGCGTGCTGCTGTGGGACATCTGGAACGAGCCCGACAACACCAACGGCAACAGCTACGGCTACCTGGAGCCGGCGAACAAGGTGCAGCTGGTGACCGCGCTGCTGCCGCGGGCCTTCGCCGCGGCGCGCGCCGCTTCGCCCAGCCAGCCGCTCTCCAGCCCGCTCTGGGCCGGGGACTTCTCCAAGCCGGGCGCGTTCAATCCGACGCAGACGGTGCAGTTCGAGCAGTCCGACGTGTTCACCTTCCACAATTACGGCTTCCCCGAGAGCTTCCTGACCGCGATCCAGCAGCTCAAGCAGTACGGCCGGCCGGTGCTGTGCTCGGAATACATGGCGCGCGACGCCGGCAGCGTGTTCGACACCTGCCTGCCGATCGCCTTCGAGGAGCGGGTGATGGCGATCAACTGGGGGCTGGTCAGCGGCCGCACCCAGACCATCCTGACCTGGGATTCGTGGCAGCATCCCTACGCCGCGGCATCGGACTACGCCGGCGCCGGCGCCGACGCCTACCAGGTCGTGCTGACCCCGAGCGGCAACTCGCCTCCCGCCGGCGGCAACACCACGGTGCAGCCGTACACGTCGGAAGGCCCGGTGGTCTGGCACCATGACGTGTTCCAGCCCGACGGGACGCCCTACCGCACGCTCGAGACCAGGCTGATCCGGGCGCTGACCGGCCGCGGCTGAGACGGGGCAACCGGGAGGGATCCGCGACGGCGGCGGATCCCTCAGGGTGCGGGCAGCGCCTCGTGCTCCAGCCGCGGCAGCACATGTCGGGCGAACAGGTCGCATTCGGCGCCGTGCGGGTAGCCGGAGAGAATGAAGGCTTCGATGCCGATCGCCTGGTAGGCGCGCAGCTTGGCCAGCACCTGGTCCGGATCGCCGACGATGGCCGCACCGCATCCCGAGCG
>CAXTOC010000186.1:5340-5870 GCA_964245725.1 uncultured Acetobacteraceae bacterium
CCACCCCAACCGTCCGGCCACGGCGACGACGTCACCGGGACGGGCGCCGCTGATCGCGACCGGATCGCGACCCTGCAGATCGCCGAGCGCGGTGATGCCGAGCATCACCATGTCGCTCGCGGTCACGTCACCGCCGACGATGGCCGCACCGCATCCCTAGCGGGCGCGGCCGATGCCTGTCCACAGGTTGGCCTCGGCGTAGCCGTCGTCGTCGGCTAGGTCGCGCAGCTCGGCCTGCCGGCGCACCCCCTCGGAGCGGCTGTCCAGCGAGCGCGCGCGTATCCGCCCGCCCTCGGCGTCGTCGAGACGCGACAGCAGCCGCGCCGCCGCCAGGCGCGCCTCGGCCTCCGTCTCGCGCACCACCACGTGCACACGGTAGCCGAAGCGCAAGGAGCGCCCGCACGCCGATGCGCGGGCGCGCAGGTCGGCGATCGTCGCCTGCACCGCGTCGAGGCGGTCCGGCCACATCAGGTAGACGTCCGCACCCGCCGCCGCAGCACCGCGCGCCGCCTCCGACAGGCCGCCGAAGT
>CAXTOC010000187.1:0-5835 GCA_964245725.1 uncultured Acetobacteraceae bacterium
GTCGGCGAGTTCCCCGAGCTGCAGGGCGTGATGGGCGAGTACTACGCCCGCCACGACGGCGAGCCGGAGCCGGTCGCGCGCGCCGTGCGCGAGCACTACATGCCGCGGGGCGCCGGCGACGAGACGCCGCGCGCGCCGGTTTCGGTGGCGGTGGCGCTGGCGGACCGCATCGACAGCCTGGTCGGCTTCTTCGCCGCCGGCGAGAGGCCGGGCGGATCGGGCGACCCCTACGCGCTGCGCCGCGCAGCCCTCGGCCTGATCCGGATCGTGCGCGACAACGCGCTCCGGCTCGACCTGTTCGCGCTGTTCGAGACCGCCACACGGGCGCTGCCGGCGTCGCTGCGCGCAGCACCCGACCTGGCGCTGCTGCCCGGCTTCATCGCCGAGCGGCTGCGCGTGCAGCTTCGCGGCGAAGGTGCGAGGCACGACGTGCTGGCCGCGGTGAGTGAAGCGGGCGCGGATGGCGACCTGGTTCGCCTGCTCGCGCGCACCGACGCGGTGACCGCGCTGCTCGGCAGCGAGCACGGCACCGACCTGCTGGCGGCGATCAAGCGCGCGGCCAACATCCTGCGCATCGAGGAGAGGAAGGACGGCCGCCATGACGGTCCGCCCGATCCGGCGCTGTACTGCCAGGACGAGGAGCGCGCGCTCGATGCGGCGTGGCGTGCGGCGTCGGCGCGGGTAGGCGGCGCGCTCGCGCAGGAGCGGTACGAGGACGCGATGAGAGCCATGGCGGCGCTGCGCGCGCCGCTCGACCGGTTCTTCGAGGCGGTCACCGTCAATGTCGAGGAGCCGACGCTGCGCCGCAACCGGCTGCGCCTGCTGGGCGCGATACGCGACCTGATGGGAGGCGTCGCCGACTTCACCCAGATCGAGGGCTAGCAGGCTGGTGAAAGAGCAAGGCAAGGGCTCCGCCCTTGACCCGCTGCGGCCGCAGGCCCCAGACCCCGATCCCAGAGCGCCAAGCCGCAGCGGCGGGTGTCGGCTTTCTTTACAGCGTGCCCCTGGGACGGCCGGCCGGTCCCGACAAGCCGTTGAGGATGCTGGAGGAGCTTGCCTGGCCCGCTGATTGCATCGGTATGGCAACGTCCTTGCAGACGGGCGTGGGCCCGAGGTCGGGACGATCTAGGAGAACGCGATGCGCCCGCTGACCACGTTGCTGCTCGGAACCGGCATGGCGCTTGCCACCGTGGCCTCCGCCACCGCGGGTCCGCTCACCGCGACGACCATCCTGCAGGACTTCAACGCCGTCATCTACCAGGACGCATCGACACAGTCCGACATCGAGGGCGCCGCCGTGATCGGCGGCAACTTCTCGGGTGCCACGATGTACAACAACCCGATCGGCACCCAGCCGGCGGGTTTCGGCGCCCTGACCGTCTACGGCAGCACCAGCGGCAACTCGATCAACATCAACAACGGCGGCAGGGCCTATGTCGGCGGCAGCAAGGGCGCACAGGTGAACTTCAACGGTGGCGGAGGCTACATCTCCGCACCCGGCGACGGCATCGCCGACTTCGAGTCCCAGCTCGACGCGCTGTCCAGTTCGCTGTCGCAGCTCGCCGCCACCGGCACCCTGCCCGCGACCGGCAACAACGAGGTGATCAACGCGATCGCGGGCGCCAGCGGCATCGCGGTATTCGACCTCACGGCGGCGCAGCTCGCGGCGATCCCCAGCTTCAGGATCAACCTGAACGGCGCCTCGACGGTGGTGTTCAACGTCGACGGCAGCTCGGCGAGCTTCAACGCCAACGACGAGAGCGGCAGCAACGGCGCCGGCCAGATCATCTGGAACTACTACGACGCGACCGGCACGGTCGCGATCAACACCCAGCTCGGCGGCACGGTGCTGGCGACCGCCGCGAGGGTGACCAACAACAACCAGATCGACGGCGCGCTGGTGGCGCAGCAGTGGAGCGGCAACGGCGAGCTGCACGACGTGCCGTTCACCGGCACGGTGCCGAGCGATCCGACCGCGGTGCCCGAGCCCGGCAGCATCACGCTGCTCGGTGCCGCCCTGCTCGGCCTGATCCTGCTGCGCCGGTCCCCTGGCCGAACGGTTTGATACCAGGTTCCGGGGGTCTGGGGCCTCAGGCCCCAGCGGGTCCAGGGCAGCGCCCTGGCGCTCCGGCAAGCCCAGCCGCTACAGCAGCCCCGCCAGACGCAAGTGCTGCAGCAGCATGATGGTCTTGGCGTCGACGATGCGACCGTCGGCGATCATCGCCAGCGCGGCGGCGAACGAGGGCTCCAGCACCTCGATATCCTCGCCCTCGCCTCGCAGGCCGCCTCCCTGCCCGGTGCGGTCGGCCGCATCGTACTCGGCGATGAAGAAGGTCAGGCGCTCGGTGACGGAGCCCGGGCTCATGAACGCCTCGTAGACGCGGCGCGGCGCACGGATGCGCAACCCGGCCTCCTCCTGCGCTTCCTTGACGATGGCGGCGAGCGGATCGTGGGCGTCGAGCAACCCTGCGATCGCCTCGATCATCGGCTCGGGATGGCCGTTGACGTAGGCCGGATAGCGGAACTGGCGCACCAGCAGCACGGTGCCGCGCGCCGGATCGTAGGGCAGCAGGACGGCGCCGTTGCCGCGGTCGTAGGTCTCGCGGGTCAGCGACTGCCAGCTGCCGTCGCGGCGCCGGTAGTCGAACCGGGTGCTGCGCAGGACGTAGTGCCGGTCCGACAGCAGCTGCACGTCGCGGATCCGGATCTCGTCGGGCGCATCGGGCATCAGCGGGACCCCTTCAACGCGGCGACAGCACCATGATCATCTGGCGGTTCTCCATGCGCGGCATCTGCTCGACCTTGGTGCGCTCGTCCATGTCGTCGCGTATGCGCTCGAGCACCTTCACGCCGAGATCCTGGTGCGCCATCTCGCGTCCGCGGAAGCGCAGCGTGACCTTCACCTTGTCGCCCTCCTCGATGAACGACCGCATCGCTCGCAGCTTCACCTGGTAGTCGTTCTCGTCGATGTTCGGCCGGACCTTGACCTCCTTGATCTCGATGACCTTCTGCTTCTTGCGCGCCTCGTTCTTCTTCTTCTGCTGCTCGTACTTGAACTTGCCGTAGTCCAGGATCTTGACCACCGGCGGCTCGGCGTTCGGGCTGATCTCGAGCAGGTCGAGGCCGACCGAGAAGGCGCGCAGCATCGCGTCACGGGTCGTCATCACGCCCTGCATCTCGCCTTCCTCGTCGATCAGACGGACCTGCGGGACTCGGATCTCCTCGTTCACGCGGGGGCCCTCTCGGGTGGGCGCCGCGGCCATCGGTGGTCTGGCTATAGGTCTTCTCCTGTGGTGGTGTCGGTCGCCCGGCGGGATACGGAATTACTTCGTCAACCGCGTGATCACGCTTCTTGGCGCAAGAACGCCCCGGCGATCAAGCACGCTGCGTCGTCGCGGTCGCAACGCCGCCATGCGCGGGGCGGAATCCTGCCCTGCGGATGGCTCCGGAGCGCCGCCTCAGCTGGCCATGCGCTGAAGATCGGGCGGCGTGGCTTCCCGCGCAAGGGCGGCGACCGCGTCGGCGAGCGGCATCAGCGTCTGCGCGGCCCCCCCGAGCCGGCGCAGCGCCACCGTCGCCGCCTCCGCCTCGCGCCGCCCCACCACCAGGATCACCGGCACGCGCGCCAGGCTGTGCTCGCGCACCTTGGCGTTGATCTTCTCGTTGCGGCCGTCGACGTGGACGACCAGACCGGCACGGCGCAGCGCCGCCGCCACCTCCAGCGCGTAGGGTTCGGCGTCGCTGACGATGGAGGCCACCACCACCTGCACCGGCGCCAGCCAGAGCGGGAAGCGTCCGGCGTACTGCTCGATTAGGATGCCGAGGAAGCGCTCGAACGAGCCCAGGATCGCCCGGTGCAGCATCACCGGGCGGTGGCGCGCGCTGTCCTCGGCGATGTAGCTGGCATCGAGGCGTTCGGGCAGCACGTAGTCGACCTGCAGCGTGCCGCACTGCCAGTCGCGCCCGATCGCGTCGCGCAGCACGAACTCGAGCTTGGGGCCGTAGAAGGCGCCCTCGCCGGGATTGAGCTCGTACTCGACGCCGGCGAGACGGCAGGCCTCGCGCAGCGCCGCCTCGGCGCGGTCCCACTCCGCGTCGCCGCCGGCGCGCGGGGTCGGCCGGTCGGCGAACTTGACCCGGAAGCTGTCGAAGCCGAGGTCGCGATAGACCTGCGTCAGCATGGCGACGAAGCGCGCGGTCTCCGGTGCCACCTGCTGCTCGGTGCAGAAGATGTGCGCGTCGTCCTGGGTGAAGGCGCGCACCCGCATGATGCCGTGCAGCGCGCCCGACGGCTCGTAGCGGTGGCAGGCGCCGAACTCCGCCATCCGCCACGGCAGGTCGCGATAGGAGCGCAGGCCGTGCCGGAAGATCTGCACGTGGCAGGGGCAGTTCATCGGCTTCAGGGCGAGGCTCTTGTCCTCGTCCTCGACGGTGGCGATGAACATGTGCTCGCGGTAGTTCTCCCAATGCCCCGAGGCCTCCCACAGCGAGCGGTCGACCAGCTGCGGCGTGCGCACCTCCTCGTAGCCGGCGGCGTCCTGCATGCGCCGCATGTAGTCCTGCAGCACGCTGTACAGGCGCCAGCCCTTGGGGTGCCAGAAGATCGAGCCGACCGCCTCCTCCTGGATGTGGAACAGGTCCATCTCGCGGCCGATGCGCCGGTGGTCGCGTCGCTCCGCCTCCTCGAGCTGGTGCAGGTGCGCCTCCAGCTCGGCGGCGTCGCGCCAGGCGGTGGCGTAGATGCGGGTCAGCATCGGGTTGCGGTGGTCGCCGCGCCAGTAGGCGCCGGCGACCTTCATCAGCCTGAAGGCGTCGCCGACGTCGGAGGTCGCCCGCATGTGCGGGCCACGGCAGAGGTCGAGCCACTCGCCCTGGCGGTAGATCGAGATTGGCTCGTCCTCCGGCAGGTCGCGGATCAGCTCCGCCTTGAAGCGCTCGCCGCGCGCTTCGAAGAAGGCGATCGCCTGTTCGCGCGGCCACACCTCGCGCGTGAACGGCGCGTTCGCGCTGACGATCTCGCGCATGCGCGCCTCGATCGCCGGGAAGTCCTCGGGGGTGAACGGCTCATTGCGCGCGAAGTCGTAGTAGAAGCCGTGCTCGATCGCAGGACCGATTGTGACCTGGGTGCCCGGATACAGCCCCTGCACCGCCTCGGCCAGCACGTGTGCCGCGTCGTGCCGGATCAGCTGCAGCGCGTCGGCGTCCCGGCGGGTGACGAAGCGCACGCGCGCGTCGCGGTCGATCTCGCGCGACAGGTCGACCAGCCGGCCGTCCAGCTCCATCGCCAGCGCCGCACGCGCGAGGGCGGGTCCGATCGCGGCCGCCACCGCGGTCCCCGTCACCGGCCCGTCGAAATGGCGCACGGCTCCGTCGGGCAGGGTGATCGCGGGCATGGGGTCGGTCTCCGTACGGCGAGCTGTCGTAATGGCGTCAGCCAAGCAGTGCTGCAACCCTGTCCACCGCCAGCTCCGCCAGCTCGTCCGCCCGCAGCACGCGCACCCGCGCGGGATCGGGACCGCGCGGTGCGGTCAGGGCCGGGTCGCTGTGGCGCGAGAACAGCACGATCGCCCGGCAGCCCATCGCGGCCGCGAGATGCATCGGGCCGGTGTCGTTGCCGACCGCGAGCGTGGCGCGCGCCGCCAGGCCGCCGAGCTCGATCAGGCTGGTGCGCCCGGTGAGATCGAGCGCACCCCGACAGTCGCGCCCGATCGCCGCCGCCAGCGGAGCGTCGGCCGCGGCACCCACCAGCACCGGACGCAGGCCGCGCTCGAGCAGGCGCACGCCGAGGGCCGCGAACCGGTCGGCCGGCCAGCGCTTGGCCGGACGATGCGGCGC
>CAXTOC010000188.1:0-5712 GCA_964245725.1 uncultured Acetobacteraceae bacterium
CCACCAGGGCCGCGGCCATCGCGAGGTCGAGCCCGGCCGAGGACAGGAACGCCACCCGAAGCACCCGCATGGTGCGCAACCGCAGCTCCGCGGCAGCCGTGGCGATCCGCGCCGCCTCGTCCTCGATGCGGCCGGCCAGCACGATGGTGGCGATGCCGCGCATGCGGTCGACGAAGCGGGTCTGCAGGCGCGACAGCGCCTGGAACTGGCGGCGCGTGGCGGCGGCGGCGCCGATGCCGAACACCGCCTGCAGCACCGGCACCGCGACGCCGCAGCAGAGCAGCACCAGGGCCGCGAAGGGCTGCACCAAGGCGACCACCAGCAGCACCAGGAGCGGCCCGGCGGCGGCCAGGGTGGCGGCCGGCAGGTAGCGCGCGAAGAAGCCGTCGACGGCCTCGATGCGGTCGACCAGCAGGGTGCTCAGCGCGCCGCTGTGGCTGCCGCGCAACAGCCTGGGACCGGCCGACAGCATGTTGCCCAGGGTCGCGTGGCGAAGCCGCAGGCGGGCACGTCCGCCGGCGCGCGCGGACAGGATCTCGGCCGCCCCCTGAAGGGCGGCACGCAGCACGGCGGCGAGCGCGAAGCCGGGCAGCGCCCACGGCAGTGCTCCGGCGGCAGCACCGGCGAGTGCGGCGGCGAGGACGCTGGCGACGCACCATGCCTGAGCCAGCGACGCCGCCAGCGCGCAGAGGTTCAGCACGACGACCGGCATCGCCTGTCGCCGACCCAGGCGCGACTGCGCCCGGACCCATCCCTTCGTCGCTGCTCGATCGCTGCTCATCCCGACTGGCTATGTAGCCAAGGCAGGACCTCAGCAACAGGGGCGCCGTCGCCACCGCCGCCGTTGCGGCCCGGCTCATGACGCCGGTGCGCGGCTACGGCTTCATCCGGCAGCCTCCTGGCCGCCCTCGTGGTGCGGGTCGTCGTCGTGCCCGGTGCGGTCGGTGTCGGGCTCGCGCGGATGCAGCGGGAAGGTGAGCGCGTAGCGCGTGCCCTCGCCCTCATCGACCTCCAGCCGCGCGCCGAGCTGGCGCGCGAAGCCGCGTATCAGCTGGATGCCGAGTCCGTCGCGTATGCCGGTCTCGGTCTCGGCGCGGCCGGCTGGGATGCCGATGCCGTCATCCTGGATCACCAGCTGGCCCATCGCCTCGCCGCCGTCGGGCGCGAGCTCGCTGAGGCTGACCCGGACATGGCCGCTGCGTCCGCCGGGGAAGGCGTACTTGATCGCGTTGCTCACCGCCTCGGTCACGATCAGCGACAGCGGCACCGCCTGGTCGGTGGCCATCTCGATCTCCGGCGCCTCGATGTGCAGCTGGATCCGGCGTCCCTGCTTCTCGCCGATCGCCTGGAACAGCTGCGAGCAGAGCTCGCGCAGGAACGAGCGCACGTTCAGCGTCTGCAGCTCGCCTTCCGAGTAGAGGTAGCGGTGCAGGGTGGCGAGTGCCCGCACCCGGTCGCGGGCGGAGGCGAACTCGGCGCGCGCCTCGGGCTGGCGGATCCGGTTGGCCTGCAGGTTCAGCAGCGAGGCGATGATCTGCAGGTTGTTCTTCACCCGGTGGTGGATCTCCTTGATCAGCAGCTCCTGCTTGGCCTCCGCCTCGCGCAGCGTGTGCTCGTGCGAGGCCAGGCTGCGGGTCGCCTGGGTGAAGGCGTGAGACAGTTCACGCAGCTCGAAGGGCATCAGCCGGACGTCGTGCGCCGCGTAGTCGCCGGCCTCGCGCCAGTGCGTGACGGCGCCGGTCAGGCGCTGCAGCGGCGCCACCACCAGCATGTTCGCACCCACCGAGACCGCGACCAGCCCGACCCCCAGCAGCAGCACGATTCCGATCACGCGTATGATGAACACGCTGAGTGCCCGCACCTCCTCGGTGGTCGGCTGGGTGATCGCGAGCACGTCCACCGGGCCGGCGAACGCGCCGATCACCGCCGAGCCGTCATCGGCGGCGACCGCGCTGCCGCGCCCCGCGATCGCGCTCGCGCGCAGGCTGGAGAGGTCGGCGGGCTCGGTCCAGCCGCATCCCTGGCACAGCGGCGCCACGACCCCGCCGGTTCCGATCAGCCAGGCGCGCAGCGGCAGGCCGCTGCCGACGATCCCGGCGCGTCCGTCGCCTCCGAACAGGTCGCCCTTGCGCCATCCCAGCCGCATCTCGGCGACCAGGAAGCGGGAGGGATCGAGGGTGCTGCGGGAGATCATCTCCGCGGTCAGCACCGGCTCGCCGTCGGCGGCTCGGCGAAGTGCCACGTGCTGGATGCCCGACGCATCCGGTGCCGCGAGGTGCGGCGCGGGGATCGGCGGGCCCCCGGCCCGGCCCGAGCTGCACAGGATGCGGCCATCGGCCGACACCAGGCTGAGCGCGTCGTAGCGCGGCGCCTGGGTGATCATGGCGAGATGCAGCGCCTTGCCGCAGGCGTCGGGATCGCGCAGCTCGTCGAGTGCCGCCACGTCGTCGAGGAAGGCTCCGGCCTGCGCCAGATCCTGCTGCGCGCGATGCTGGAACACGGCGACCAGCGTCTCGGCGCGGGCGGCGCTGTAGCTCGATGCGCTCTCGTAATTGCGCCAGGACACCAGGCCGCAGAGCACGGCGAGCGGTATGCACGACAGCAGGATGATCGCGATCATCCGCACGCTGACGGTATCGAAGGCGCGGCGCAGGCGGCCTGAGCCGGGCACTATCCTGCGACGCCGCTCCGCGGCCGGGCTCCGCATCCGATCCAGTCTCCAACGCGAAGGCGCAACACCATCAAGTCGGGCAATTACTGCCGCTTGTCATCCTCGATGAGCCTGAGCAGCTCGTCCGGTATGGGTTCCTTGGCGACGTCGTCGAACATCTGGTGCAGGCCGCGATTGAGCCACTGGTCAAAGGCCGTATCGGGCTTGCGCCGTGCCCGCCGGGGCGGAGGATCCGGACTGTCGTTGCGCTGCGTCATCAAGTCGCGTCAGTTCCGGATGCACCGTGGCGGCGTCGTCGCCGACATAGCCCTAGCGCCGGCGCAGCCTTGCGGTTGCACCGGTGCCGCGGGCGGTCGGACGACTAGGCGCGTGGGGTGTCGTGCATCGCGGCCGCACGCGACGCGGCCTGCTTGCCTTCGAGCAGGCGCGCGATGCGCGCCGCCCTCGTCGCCGCGCGCCCGTCATGACGCTCGTTGGTCTCGCCCATCAGCCAGGTCTCGAGCTGGCGGCGGGCGCGGAACACCCGGCTCTTGGCGGTGCCGACCGCACAGCCGGTGGCTTCGGCCAGCGCCTCGTAGCTCATGCCCTGCACCACCACCATGATCAGCGCCTCGCGCTGGTCGGCCGGCAGGCGGGTCATCGCCTTGCCGAGATCCTTCAGCGCCAGCCGATCCTCGTGCGGCGCCTCGGTGGCGAACACCGAGGACGGCACGTCGTCGATATCGGTGGTGTCGCGGCGCTTGCGCAGGTTGGAGATGAAGCGGTTGCGCAGGATGCGGTGCATCCAGGCCGCGAAATTTGTTCCGGGAATGAAACTCGACTGGGCGGACAGCGCGTTGCACACGGCATCCTGCACCAGGTCCTCGGCGGCGGCGCGGTTGCGGGTCAGGGCGAGCGCCTGCACGCGCAGCTTGGGCAGGATGGTGATCACCTGGCCGTGGAAACCGTGCGTCGCGTGGCTCGAGGCGCTGCTGGACATGAGGGCGATGTCTCCGTTTCTGGACCAGCAATGACCGGCTGCAACGCGACGTTGCATGCGGCGACGGAAGCTGCGTTCACGAAAAAGAGAGCTCGACCCGCGCGACGGAGGCCGCGCGAAGTTTGGCGTTCCGGATGCGGCAGGCTAGTCTCGCAGCATGCGCCGCTTGTGGATGACCGCGACATCTTCGAGGAACGGCACCGCGATCGAAGGCGATCCGGCCGGTTCAACTCGAGGGTGCCGTGTCCGAGCCCGCCATCGCCCGCGCGAGCTGGGTCCTGGCGCGGGAGACGCGTGCCTTTATGGTGCCGACCGGCACCGCGCAGATCGTCGCGGCCTGCTCGTAGCTGAGCTCCTGCGCGCCCACCAGCACCAGTGCCTCGCGCAGCAGCGGCGGCAGCGTGAACAGCATGCGCTGCAGGTCGGAGAGGTCGCCGCGGATGCCGGCGTCGGGCAGGGTGATGTCGGGATCGGGCATGCGCTCGCTGAGCACGCGGCTCTCGCGCCGGCGACGGCGGATCTGCTCGTAGAAGGCGTTGCGCTGGATCGTGAACAGCCACGCCTTGAGGTTGGTGTCGGGCTGGAACTGCTGTCGCGCGGCCAGCGCCCGCACCAGGGTGTCCTGCACCAGGTCGGCGGCCGCGACCGCCTCGCGGGTCAGCGAGCGGGCGAAGCCGCGCAGGTCCGGAAGCAGGCGCGCCATGCGGCGATGCAGGTCGCCTTCGGCGTCCGGGGCCGCCTCGGCCGGCGCCCTCGCCCGCTCGCGACCGGGAACTGGTGCAGCCTGTCTAACCAAACCGCTTCCATTCATCCAGAGAGAGACGCCTGATGGCTACAACGCGGCGCGACGACCTGATCCGCGCTCTTCCCTATGCCAGACGTTATGCGCGCGCCCTCACCGGAAGCCAACCGCGCGGCGACCTGCTCGTCGCCGAGAGCCTGCGCGAGCTGATCTCCGCCCCTACCGACGACCTCACGGCGCGTCACGGGCTGTACAACTGGGTCACCAGGCGTTTCAATTTCGGTCTGGTCGATCCCGGAGCGGCGGATGGTGGGCTGACGGCGCAGCAGCGCCAGCTGCTGCTGCTCACCGCGCTCGAGGAGGTTCCGGTCGAGGAGGCGGCGCCGATCGTCGCACTGGAGCCGGCGGAGGCCACGGCGCAGCTCAGCGACGCGCGCGAGCGGCTGCGCGCCGCGGCGGCGACCGACGTGCTGATCATCGAGGACGAGCCGATCATCGCGATGGACATCGAGGAGCTGGTGATGGGCTGCGGACATCGCATCGTCGGCGTCGCCTCGACCGAAGCCGACGCGGTTCGGATCGCGCAGAAGACCCGTCCCGGCCTGATCCTCGCCGACATCAACCTGGGACTAGGCGGCGACGGCACCTCGGCGGTGAGCCGGATCCTGCGGCACCACTACGCGCCGGTGATCTTCGTCACCGCCTATCCCGAGCGGCTGCTGACCGGCGAGACCGTGGAACCCGCCTTCGTTATCACCAAGCCGTTCGAGCCGCTCACGCTCGCGATCGCCACCTACCAGGCGGTCACCGGCGGCGTCAGCCTCAAATGACGTCCCGCCGCAGCGCCGGGAGCGGCCGAAGCACCCCTTAATCGTCGACCTCGCGGTCGGCGACATGACGACCTCGCGTTCGAGGATATGACGACCTCACGGTCGATGATATGACGACCTCGCGGTCGATGATAGATTGAAATGGTGACGGGGCGGAGGCAGGCTGCAACCGCCCGCTGGACCCAACGTTCGACCCGCGCTGCCAGGCCCCGAATCGCGCCGAATCCGGACCGGTCAGCCCGTCGCGACATGCCAAACCCGAGCCCGCGGGGCGCTGCCGATCGCGCCCCCGCCTATGGAGTCGCCCATGGACTCAGTCGAGAACACCCGCCCGGCCGGAGATAGCCGCCCGGCCCAGGCCGCCTCGACGGTGCCGCTGCGTATCGTGCTGGTCGAGGGCGGCGACGCACCGGCGGCCGGTCGGCTCGCATCGCTGTGGACCGACGCCGCCTCGGCCGGGTTCGACCGGCTGCTGGTGACGGGCCTGCTC
>CAXTOC010000189.1:0-5703 GCA_964245725.1 uncultured Acetobacteraceae bacterium
GGGTTATGCCGGCGTCACCGACGCCGCCGCCGGGCTGGACGGCGAGCGCTTCGCCGCCTCGTCGCAGTTCGCGTCGGTCGCGCGCCAGCTCGCCGGGCGCGGCCTGTTCTACCTCGACGCTCTGCCCGATCTGCCGGTGCCGGCCGGCATCGCCGCGGCGCACGCCGACCTGCGTCTCGACGCCGCCTCCGACTTCGACGCCCAGCTCGCCGGACTCGAGCGGCTCGCGATCAGCAGGGGCAGCGCGCTGGCCATCGTCGGGCCGGTGTTCCCGGTCACCGTCCGCCGCCTCGCCGAGTGGACGCGCGGCCTGCCGGAGCGCGGGCTGGTGCTGGTGCCGGTGAGCAGCCTGGCGCGCGAGCCGCAGGCCAAGCCCGGGCCCGCGACGCAGCTCCAGCCGGGAGGCACGCCATGACGCGCACCGACTTCTCCGACCTGCCCTACCGCCCCAACGTGGGTGCCGCGCTGTTCAACCGCGACGGGCTGGTGCTGGTCGCGCGTCGCGCCGACCTGCCGAACGCGGAGGGCCGGCCGGGGATCTGGCAGCTGCCGCAGGGCGGCATCGACGATGGCGAGGACCCGCGCCAGGCGGTGCTGCGCGAGCTGCGCGAGGAGGTCGGCACCGACCGGGCGGAGATCGTCGGCGAGCATCCGGACTGGCTGTCCTACGACCTGCCGCCGCACCTGCTCGGACGCGCGCTCGGCGGTCGCTACCGCGGCCAGCGCCAGCGCTGGTTCGCGCTGCGCTTCACCGGGACCGACGCCGACATCAGGCTGGACCTGGATCCGCATCCCGAGTTCGACGCCTGGAAGTGGATCGAGCTGTCCGAGCTGCCGCGCCAGGAGGTCGGCTTCAAGCAGGCGACCTACGCGATCCTCGCGACCTCGTTCGCGCCGTTCGGCAGGCCGCGGGCGTCGCACGACGGCTAGCCGCTTTCCCCTCGCCCTGCCGATGCTGGTCGGCAGCGTCGCCTCGTACCAGCTCGGCGCCTCGCTCGCGAAGTCCCTGTTCCCGCTGTTCGGGGCCACCGGGACCGTCGGCCTGCGCATCGCGCTGTCGACGATCGTGCTGTGGGCGATGTGGCGGCCCTGGCGCCGGCTGCCCGACCGCGCCGGGCTGCGCGCCCTGGTGCCGTACGGCCTCTCGCTGGGGCTGATGAACCTGCTGTTCTACCTGGCGCTCGCGCGGATGACGCTGGGTGCGGCGGTGTCTATCGAGTTCACCGGGCCGCTGACCCTTGCCTTCGCCGGCTCGCGGCGGCCGCTCGACCTGCTCTGGGCAGCACTGGTGCTGGCCGGCCTGGCGCTGCTGCTGCGACCCACCGAGGCGGTGTCGGGCGTGGATCCGCTCGGTGCGGGGCTGGCGCTCGGTGCGGGGCTGTGCTGGGCCGGCTACATCGTGTTCGGCCGCCGCGTCGGCCAGCGCGTCCAGGGCGGCGGCGCCACCGCGTTCGGCATGGCCATCGCCAGCCTCGCGGTGGTCCCGTTCTGCCTGCCGGCGATGCTGCCGGCGGCCGCGGCTCCCTGGCAGCTGCTGCAATCGCTGCTGGTCGCGGTGCTGTGCAGCGCCCTGCCCTACTCCCTGGAGATGGCGGCGATGCGATGGGTCAGCACGCGCTCCTTCGGCATCCTGATGAGCCTCGATCCGGCCGCGGCCGCGCTGTCGGGGCTGCTGCTGCTCGGCGAGCGGCTGTCGCCGGCGCACTGGCTCGCGATCGGCTGCGTCGTCTTCGCCGCCCTCGGCAGCGCCTTCGCCGGCGAGGGCCGGCCCATCGGACAGCCCTAGTGTCCACAACCTAGCGGCCTGCTCATCTCGGAACTTCGCCGGCGAAGTTCGCAGGCGGGACACCAGGCCCGCCTACTCCGCCGCCAGCCCGAGCGCCTGGCGCTCGAACAGGCGCCGGTACAGCCCGTCGGGATCGGTCAGCAGCGCCGCGTGGCGGCCATCCTCGACCAGCGTGCCGTGTGAGAACACCAGGATGCGGTCGAGTGCGATCACGGTCGAGAGCCGGTGCGCGATCACGATCACGGTGCGTCCCAGCATCAGCCGCTGCATCGCTTCCTGCACCAGCGCCTCGGACTCGGAGTCCAGGCTCGAGGTCGCCTCGTCGAGGATCAGCACCCGGCTGTCGGCCAGGAAGGCGCGCGCGATCGCCACACGCTGCCGCTCGCCGCCGGACAGCTTGACGCCGCGCTCGCCGACCAGCGTCGCGTAGCCCTGCGGCAGGCGGGTGATGAAGCCGTCCGCGTTGGCCTGCGACGCGGCACGACGGATGTCGGCCTCGCTGGCGCCCGGACGCGCATAGGCGATGTTCTCGGCCAGCGAGCGGTGGAACAGCAGCGGCTCCTGCGGCACGATCGCGATCTGCGCGCGCAGGCTCTCCTGGCGCACGCCGGCGACGTCCTGGCCGTCGACCAGGATCCGCCCCTGCTGCACGTCATAGAGCCGCTGCAGCAGCTTGGTCAGCGTGGTCTTGCCCGAGCCGGAGGGCCCCACCAGCGCCACCCGGCTGCCGGCGGGGATGTCGATCGACAGGTCCTGGAACAGGGGCCGGGCGTGCACGCCGTAGTGGAACGTGACGTGCTCGAAATGGATGGCGCCGCGCGCGATCTCGATCGGCCCCGCACCCGGACGATCCGCGACGCCGGGCGGCTGGTCGAACAGCGCCACCAGCTCCTCCATCTCGTTGACCGAGCGCTGCAGCTGGCTCACCTGCTGGCCGATGTCGCGCAGGTAGCCCTGCACCAGGAACACCAGCGTCAGCACGTAGGCGATGTCGCCCGGTCCGACCTCGCCCGCGCGCCACAGCAGCAGTGCCGCGCCCACCACGACGATGCGCAGCAGCAGCAGGCACAGCGCCTGGACGTTGCCGCTGTTGGTGCCGCGCACCCAGGTGCGCGCGGTGCGGCCGCTCCAGCGCGTCAGCACGCGGGTCAGGCGCCGGTCCTCGCGCGCCTCGGCGCCGAACGCCTTGACCACCGCGTTGCAGGTGACCGCGTCGGCGAGTGCAGCGCCGATGCGCGTGTCCCAGCGGTTCGACTGGCGCGCCGAGGGCGCCACGTAGCGCAGGGTCAGCAGCACCGAGACGACCGCGAACAGGGCGCTGCAGCTGCCGAGCAGCAGGCCCATCAGCGGCCAGCGCAGCGCCAGCACCAGCGTCGTGCCGAGCAGCACCACCAGCTCGGGAAGCAGCAGCAGCAGCAGCGTGTCGTCGAGCGTGTCGATCGCCCACATGCCGCGGGTGATGCGCCGCACCGTCGAGCCGGCGAAGTTGTTGGCGTGCCAGTCCGACGAGAAGCGCTGCACCAGCCGGAACGACTGCGACGCCACGTCCTCCATGATGCGCAGGGTCAGCCGGGTGATGCCGATATAGCCCGCGCGCCGTCCGAGCACGGCGACGATGCCGAGCCCGGTCAGGCCGCCGAGCAGCAGCGCCGCATCGCCCAGCGGCCGATGCAGGGTGACCGTGTCGACCAGCCGCCCCGCCAGCACCGGGCTCACCACGTCGGTGGCGGTGGCCAGCGTCATGCCGGACGCCACCGTCAGCAGGAACCGCGGGTTGCGGCGCCACTGTCCGAACAGGAAGCGGAGCACGGCGGCGAAGCTGCCGCGTCGCGGCGCGGGCGGAACTGGGGAGGTCATGGTCAAGCCGGATCGTCCGGCCAGCAGCTGCGGCCGGCCCTGTTGCTGCGACGTGCGCGCCGCGGCGGGCGCCTTGTCTACAGCATCTGGGAGCGGCAGGCCAAATCCCGAGCGAACCTCAGGCCACGATCCGGTCGGGGTGGAGCCAAGTGAAGACGTCGCCGCCGGGACGTCGCCCCGCGACCGCGCCGGTGCCCCTGGCGGCCAACATGCCCGGCAGGTCGTCGAGCAGCAGCGCCACCAGCCTGGGGTCGAACTGCGTGCCGGCGGCCTGACGCAGCCGACCTGCGATCTCCTCGGAGCTCGGCGGCGGGGCGTCGTCATGCGGGCTCAGCAGGCCGTCGAACGTCTCCGCCAGCGCCACCGCGCGGCTGGTCAGCGGGATCCGTTCGCCGGCCAGTCCCGCCGGGTAGCCGGTGCCGTCCCAGCGCTCATGGTGATGCAGCGCGATCTCGGCCGCCAGGTCAAGCATCGGCTCGTGGCTCTGCGCCAGCATGCGGTGGCCGATGCGGGTGTGGCTCTGCAGCACGCGGCGCTCGGTCGCATCGAGCGCGCCGTCCTTGCGCAGGATCACGTCCGGGATGCCGGCCTTGCCGACATCGTGCAGCGAGGCCGCGGCCATGAGGTCGCTGGCGGTGGACGGGTCGTAGCCGGCGGCCAGCGCCAGCCGCACGGCGATGCGTGCGGTCGCCTCCTCGTGCGTGTTGCCGGCAACGCACAGCCTGCGCACCAGGTCGGCCTGGCTGAGGGTGCGGTCGAACCGCGGCCGCAGGCTCCAGCCGCCGGCGCAGATCCCGGCCAGGCTGACGGAGAGCAGCGCGGGCAGCAGGCCGGAGCGGAGCGGGAGCTGCGAGGCCGTCGAGGCTCCCAAGGCAGCGGTGTGGGCGCCGGCGCGGCAAGCCAGGATGACCAGGCCGAGCGCCATGCCGCAGGCCAGCGGCCTGAGCAGCTCGAACGCACCGATCGAGCAGCGTGCCACGCCATCGTGCAGGCGTCGGCTCAGTCCGTAGGTGAACAGGTAGCCGCCGAGGCAGACCAGCCCGCAGAGCAGGATCGCCGGAGCCAGGAACCGATCGGACAACGCACTGGTCATGAACGTGATGCCTCGATAGCCTTTGCGGCCTTTTCGAGTGACGCTTCACGATTAATTTATGGTATGGTTACGACGCGGTAAAGAGGCGTCACCGAATATTTTCCTTCACGGCCCGGCCGAGCCACGGCGACCCGCAGCGACGCAGCGCCGCGTCGAGGTCGCGCGCCAGGGCACGCCGCGCCGCCTCGCCGAGCAGGCCACCCACCTCCTCGCGCACGCCATGCCCGACCAGCCGCACGCGCACCGGAGCCGCCGGCCGGTCCGATAGCTCGACCCTGAGCCACGACGTCGACAGCCGTGTCTCGCTCGCCTCGCCGCGCGGGCCCACCCGGCTCAGCAGCAGCACGTCGGGGCGCAGCACGATGCGCTCGGCCCGCGCATCGCGCGCGTTGCGTCGCAGCAGCAGGCAGGCGAGCAGCACCTCAAGTCCGCAGAAGCCGGGCACCGGCCACGCCCCCAGCCACCAGAACAGCGTGCCGATCAGCAGGCTGGCCGCGGTCAGCAGCAGGATCACCAGGCGGGTGCCGCGCGCCGAGAGGCTGCGGTTCGCGGCGATGCGGGTCTCGAACAGCGGCGGCTCGGTGGCGTCCATGCAGGCGAGATGGTGATGCGGCCCGGACTTGCCATAGAGCCGACATGCCATGGACAAGCGACCGGCGCGGCGGGCAGAACGTCGCATGCCGCGCGCCTCCGCCCCCGCTGTCCCTCGCCCCGGCTCCGCACGGCCGATGTCGCTCGACCACGTCCGGCGCTTCATCGAGGCGCTGGCCCAGTCCAACCCGAACGCGCAGACCGAGCTCAGCTACACCGATCCGTTCACGCTGCTGGTCTCGGTGGTGCTGTCGGCGCAGGCCACCGACGCCTCGGTGAACCGCGCGACGCCGGGGCTGTTCGCTGCCGCGCCCGATCCTGCTGCCATGATGCGGCTCGGCGAGGAGGGGATCGGCCGTCACGTGCGCAGCATCGG
>CAXTOC010000190.1:0-5667 GCA_964245725.1 uncultured Acetobacteraceae bacterium
CGTCCGCACCGCGCGGGCCTGCCGGGTGCAGCGGAGCGCAGCGGCGGCCGCCGCCTGCCGCAGGTCGCCTACTCGGCGCTGCAGCAGGGCGAGGACGCGTTCGCGGCTGCGGAGCAGACCGCGATGCCGATGCAGGCGGACCCGGGCAGCTACGCCATCTGGCTGGACACCGACGCCTTCGAGCCGGTGCTGCGCGAGAGCGGGCTGCTGATCGCCTCACCCGAGGCGACGGTGTGCACCGGCGACCGGGTGGTGCTGCGCCGGCATCCCGGCACCCTGCTGGCCGGGATCGTCAGCCGGGCGATGCCGGAGTGGCTCGAGATCGACGGCTTCGGGCACACCGGCAGCGTGGCGCTGCGTACCGAGGCGATCAGCTGGATGCACCGCATCGGCTGGGCCAGCCTGTAGCGACGCCGCCCGGCGCGGTCAGGCGGCCGGCCCGAAACCCTCGAGCACGATCTTGCCGCGCGCCCGTCCGCTCTCGATCAGGGCGTGCACGCGCCTGAGGTTGGCGACGTCGATCGGCGCGTGGCGCTCGGTCAGCGTCGTGCGCAGCACGCCCTCGTCGAGCAGGCGCGACACCTCGCCCAGTAGCCTGCCCTGCTCGGCGAGGTCAGCGGTGCCGTAGATCGAGCGGGTGAACATGAGCTCCCAGTGCACCGACACCGACTTGCGCTTGAAGCCGTTGATGTCGAGCGTCGGCGGGTCGTCGATCAGCCCGAAGCGGCCCTGCGGGGCGATCAGCTCGGCGATCTCGCCCAGGTGGCGGTCGGTCTGCGTGGTCGAGAACACGAAGCCCGGCGCGCCCAGGCCGAGGCCGGCGAGCTGCGCCGCCAGCGGCCGGCCGTGGTCGATCACGTGATGGGCGCCCATCTCGCCGACCCAGGCCACGGTCTCGGGGCGCGAGGCGGTGGCGATCACCGCCAGGTCGGTCAGCGCGCGCGCCATCTGGATCGCGATCGAGCCGACGCCGCCGGCGCCGCCGATGATCAGGATCGCCGGTGCCGCGCCCGGCACCGGACGGCGCAGCTCGAGCCGGTCGAACAGCATCTCCCAGGCGGTGATCGCGGTCAGCGGCATCGCCGCCGCTTCGGCCCAGTCCAGGTTGCGTGGCTTGGCGCCGACGATCCGCTCATCGACCAGTTGTTGCTCGCTGTTGCTGCCGGGCCGGCCGATCGCCCCGGCATAGAACACCGCGTCGCCCGGCGCGAACAGGCCGGCCTCCGGCCCCACCGCCCGGACGATGCCGGCCGCGTCCCAGCCGAGCACCTTCCAGCCCCCCGCTTCCGGCGCGACGTGGCCCCGCACCTTGACGTCGACCGGGTTGACCGACACGGCCCTCACCTCGACCAGCAGGTCGCGTCCCGCCGGCTGCGGCGCGGCGAGCTCGATGTCGACGAGCGCGTCCTCCCGCTCGAGGTTTCCCGGCTGCCTGTAGCCGATCGCGCGCATGGCGATACCTCCTCGTGTGTGTCCGTTCAGGGCGTCGCCGGGGCCAGCCGCTCGCGGCCCATGCGCACCTCCCGCGCCTCGCGTCCGAACGTCACCAGCAGCGTGATGACGAGAGCGGCGATGCCGACCACCACCGCCATCGCCCAGTCGATGCCGCCGAGCTGGCCGGCGAGCCAGACCTGCAGGTTGGCGTTGCCCGCGGCCAGCAGGTTGCCGAGCTGGTAGACCGCGCCAGGGAAGGTGGCGCGTATCGCCGGCGGCGAGATCTCGTTCAGGTAGGCCGGCACCACGCCCCACGCACCCTGCACGCAGATCTGGATCAGGAAGCCGCCGGTCGCCAGCCAGAGCACCCCGTGCGAGAACAGCCAGAGCGGGATCGCCGGCAGCGCCAGCATCGCCAGGATGCCGATCGCCAGCCGCCGCCCGATCCGCTGCGACAGCAGGCCCACGCTCACCCCGCCGACGATCGCGCCCAGGTTGAAGATGATCATGATCAGGGTGACGGTGCCGTGCGGCAGGTGCTGCTGGCGGGTCAGGAACTGGCTCGGGTAGAGATCCTGCGAGCCGTGCGAGAGGAAGTTGAACCCCATCATCAGGCAGACCGCGAAGACGGTCAGGCCGAGATGGCGGCGCAGCACCGACAGCGCCGACTCGTGCTTCTGCACGACGCTGCGCGCCACCCAGTCCGGGCTCTCCGGCACGCGGCGTCGGATATACAGCACCAGCAGCGCCGGCAGCGCCCCGACGATGAACATGCCGCGCCAGCCTATGCTCGGCTCGGCGATGAACAGCAGCGACGCCAGCAGGTAGCCGGTCGGATAGCCGGTCTGCAGCAGCCCCGAGACCGCGCCGCGCCAGCGCGAGGGGATGCTCTCCATCACCAGCGACGCCCCCACGCCCCACTCGCCGCCCATGGCGATGCCGTACAGCCCGCGCAGGATCAGGAAGGCGGTGAAGCTGGGCGCGAAGCCGGACAGCAGCTCGAGCACGGCGTAGAGCAGCACGTTGGCCATCATCGTCGGGCGCCGGCCGAAGCGGTCGGCGATGCGGCCGAACAGGATCGCGCCGATGAAGCGGCAGGCCAGGGTCAGGGTGACGGCGGAGGCCACGGAGCCGTTCGACATGCCGAAGCTGTGCGCGACCCCGTTGAAGGCGAAGATCATGATGAAGAAGTCGAACGCGTCCAGCGTCCAGCCCAGGTAGCAGGCGACGATGACGTGGGCGGCACCCGACGCGCGCTCTGCCGGCAAGACGGTCGTCATGGTCCCGGTCCTTCGCCGACGGTGATCACCGCGCTACATTGCGTAGGTCGCGGCGCCTGCGCAATCCGGCCGGCCGCGCGGAGTTTCGATCGCCATGCGCCTCAGTGCCCGCAACGTTCTCAAGGGAACCATCGTCGCCATCGATAGGGGCGCCACCACCGCGCACGTGAGGCTCGACGTGCGCGGCGCGATCATCACCGCCTCGATCACCAACGAGGCGGTGGAGGCGCTGGGCCTGGCCGTGGGCCAGGACGCCAGCGCGGTGATCAAGGCCTCGGACGTGATGATCGGGGTCGACTGAGCGGATGCGGCGCCAGGCCCGGATGGCGCCGCAACTTCACCTCTCCTCGCCCGGTTGTGGAGACAGCCGAGGGGTGGGTGCATCGTGGGATTGCTGGTCGACGGAGCCTGGCAGGATCGCTGGTACGAGAACCAGGACGGACGCTTCCGACGCGAGAGCAGCCGCTTCCGCGACCGGGTGACGCCCGAGGCTGCGTCGGACGGCGGCGGCTTCCCGGCCCGCGCCGGGCGCTACCACCTCTACGCCTCGCTCGCCTGCCCGTGGGCGCACCGCACCCTGATCATGCGCCGGCTGAAGCGGCTGGACCCCATCGTCGGGCTATCGGTGGTGCACTGGCACATGGGCGAGCAGGGCTGGAGCTTCGAGGAGGGCCCCGGCGTGGTCGCCGACCCGCGCGGAGCCGCGTTCCTGCACCAGGTCTACGTGCGCGCCGAGGCGTCCTACACCGGCCGCGTCACCGTGCCGGTGCTGTACGACTTCGAGCGCGACACCATCGTGTCCAACGAGTCCTCCGAGATCCTGCGCATGTTCGGTACGGCATTCGACGGCGTCGGCGCCGCACCCGGCGACTACGCGCCGGCGGCGCACCTCGAGGAGATCGACGCGGTGAACGCGCGCGTCTACGAGACGGTGAACAACGGCGTCTACCGTGCCGGCTTCGCCACCACCCAGGACGCCTACGAGGAGGCCGTCCGCACCCTGTTCGAGTCGCTGGACTGGCTGGAGCAGCGCCTGTCGCGGCAGCGCTTCCTGGTCGGAGAGGCGCTGAGCGAGGCGGATATCCGACTGTTCACGACGCTGCTGCGCTTCGATGCCGTCTATCACGGCCACTTCAAGTGCAACCTGCGCCGCCTCGCCGACTACCTTGCACTGTGGGACTACGCGCGCTTCCTGTATCGCCGGCCCGGCTTCCGCGAGACCGTCGATTTCCACCACATCAAGGGGCACTACTACCAGAGCCAGCCGACCATCAATCCGAACCGGATCGTGCCGCTCGGGCCGCTGCTGGACTGGGATGCACCCACCACCCGGGGGGACTAGCCGATGCAGACACGCAACCTCGGCAGCTCCGGCCTGCGCGTCTCCGCGATCGGGCTGGGCTGCAACAACCTCGGCGGCCGCATCGACCTCGCCGCCTCGCGACGCGTGGTCGAGGCGGCGCTGGACGCCGGCATCACCCTGCTCGACGTCGCCGACGTGTATGGCCGCGACCACCACTACGGCGCGTCGGAGGAGGCGCTCGGCGAGATCCTAGGCCCGCGCCGGCACGAGGTCGTGCTCGCCACCAAGTTCGGCCTGCCGATGAACCCGGAAGGCACGCTGGGGGGCGCCTCGCGTCGCTACGTCATGCGCGCGGTGGAGGCGAGCCTGCGCCGGCTGCGCACGGACCACATCGACCTCTACCAGCTGCACAAGCCCGATCCGCTGACCCCGATCGAGGAGACGCTGCGGGCACTCGACGACCTGATCCGCGACGGCAAGGTGCGCTACGTGGGCTGCTCCAACCTGCCCGCCTGGCAGGTGGCGCGGGCGCAGCACCTGGCCCAGGAGCTCGGCGTGCACCGCTTCGTCTCCTGCCAGGACGAGCTCTCCCTGGTGGCGACCGACGCCAGGCGCGAGCTGCTGCCGGCGATCGAGCAGTACGGCCTCGGGCTGCTGCCGTACTTCCCGCTCGCCAGCGGCCTGCTGACCGGCAAGTACCGACGCGACACGGCTCCCGCGTCGGACACGCGCTTCGGCGCCTGGAAGCCGCTCGGCGCCGCCTACCTGACCGAGCGCAACTGGATCCTGGTCGAGCGCCTCGAGGCGGTGGCGCGCGAGCACGGGCACTCGCTGATCGAGCTCGCCTTCGCCTGGCTGCTGGCGCAGCGCTGCGTCTCCAGCGTCATCGCCGGCGCCACACGTCCGGAACAGGTGCACGGCAACGTCGCCGCCGGCGCCGCGCCGGTGTCGCCGGAGACGCTCGCGGCGGTCGAGGCGGCACTCGTCGCGTGAGCCGCCGCAGCGCCGGTCGCGCCGACGCACGAATCGGATTTACGGCTCGATACGGTCATGACATCGTCGTCCACGATATGGGACGGTGTCGGAGCAGGCATCCCGTCGGCCGGCCGGACATCGCGTGCGAGGGCGATGCATGCCTCAGGTCTCTCTCGCGGCGGGGCTGCTGCTGATCTCGGCGCATGCGGTCTCCGCAGGCACGCTCCCCGCTCGGCCGGCAGGCGCTGATCACGTCGAACCGGGCCTCGTGCTCGCCTCGAACGCACCGGCGCCGGCAACTCCCCTCCCCCGACGCGTCGGGATCCTGGAGGTGGGCTGGCATCCCGGCCATGCGGTGCGCCGCCGCGCGCAAGGCCGGTCCCATCCCGAAGCGGCCACGCCGGTCACGGTGGTGAGCACCGATACCGTGCCGCAGGTGCCGACGATGCCGCCACCGATGATGCACACGCTGGCCGGGGCGACGCCGGGGACGCCGCCGAGCAGAAGGCCACGGCCGTTGTGCTCCTTCGTGAGGTACTGCGCGCCGATCTGGACGGAGAGCCGACCGGCGACTTCACTCATGGGCGTGAGCAACGGAAGCGTATTGGCACGGTCGAGAACCGTCTCGTAGGCGATGCCGGTCACCTTCTGTCGACCAGAGCGCTGGTGAGCTCG
>CAXTOC010000191.1:0-5415 GCA_964245725.1 uncultured Acetobacteraceae bacterium
CCCCCCCGCCCGGGCGGGGGGGGCGGGGCGGGGGGGGCCACGGCGCGACGCGCTCCGCGCGCAGACCCGGCGGCTGATCGCCGGCTTCGACCCGCGCAGCTGCGACGGTGCCGCGGCGCGGCCGGCCGGCCCGTTCCACCCGATGACGGTCCGTCCCGTGGCCGGCAGGGCGCCTGCGCACGCGCCTGTTACCCGCCTTGGCGGCGTGGCGTCGCGACCACCATCATGATCGTCGCGCGACGCGCCGCGCCTCCTGAGGGACGAGGATCGGCACGTTCGACGGGTTCGCGACAGTCTGGCATGATCGTGGCGCCTTCATTGCGGTCCGCGTTGCAATGGACCATCCGGCGACAGTCACTCACCTCGCGGTCCTGGACGCCGTCCCGACCGTCGAGGCGCCTGTTGCAGCGGCACGAGCATGCAGGATGAGCGTGCGCACGTTCACACGCGTCGACGGCACGGTGCAGTCCGGACCCTCTGCTGCTTCAAGTGCAAGCTGGACCCTGAGACCTGCGGTTCCTGGATAAGCGCCTGAGACAGGCAGCTCGACCATCTGATTGACACGAAATCCCGCCGAGCAGCGGATCGATCCCGTCCTCGGCGCACGGGCCGCCTGCTGGGCCAGCATCGCCGCACGTCAGGACCCCGATCCAGCCGCTCGGGAGAAGGCCCAGAAGATCGTGGAAACGCTCCTGAGTGTGAGGCCCAGCCTCCGGGACGAGCTTGCCAAGATGCTCGCGGGGAAGCAGCCCCACCGGAATGGGAAGGTTTGCCCGTATCATCGCGCCCGACATCGACGCGAGCTCTGAACCCCATGACGAGGCTTCTGGTGACGTCGGTCATCGTGGTGGCGATCATATATGGCGCGGTCGCCGCGCTCGCCTTCGTCATCCAGCGCCGGATCGTGTTTCAACCTGACACCGCGCGACCCTCGGCGAGTGCGCTGGCGATACCTCAGCTGAAGGAAGTCACGATCCGATCGCGAGGTCAGCCTCCGCTGCTTGCCTGGTATCTTCGCGCGCCGGCGGACCGTCCGATGATCGCCTACTTTCACGGCAACGGCGGTAATCTCGCCTACCGCAGTGATCGCGTCAGGACCTTCTGGCAGGCGCAACTCGGATTGATCATGGTCGAGTATCCCGGATACGGGGGCAATGCCGGCTCACCGAGCGAGGCAGGCATGATCGCAGCTGGACGTGGGGTCCTGGCTTTTCTCGATGCGCAAGGCATTCAGTCGGGTCAACTGATCTTCTATGGCGAGTCGATCGGATCCGGCATCGCGACACGGCTTGCGACGGAGCATCCCGTGGCCGGACTGATCCTTGAGTCGCCCTACACCAGCGTCCTCGACATTGCTCGGCGCACGCTGTGGGGTCGGTTTCTCCCGGTCCAGCTGTTACTGCGCGACCGCTTCGAGCAGTTGTCGCTCATCAAGAACGTGCACGCTCCACTTCTCATCATGCAGGGCGAGAAGGACCTTGTTGTCCCACCGGACATGGGCCGCATCCTGTTTTCGGCGGCAAACGAGCCAAAGGTGATGTGGAGCACGCCCCATGGTGGGCACAACGACCTCAGCCAATATGGCGCCATGAGCCGTGCGGTCGCCTTCGCAAAGGATGTCATGCTGAAGAAGCGATAGGACCAGCCTGCGGCTTGTTCTCCATCCGTGGGTCCACCGGTCATGAACACGCTACTCGCATAGACCACCGCGCCAGCGGGTTCCGTCAGTGAAGCGAGCAAGGCAAGCCAAGTGGCGCAGACGCGATCCGCGTTGCTGACGCAACGCGCTTTGCGGGCAGCCAGAAAGCCGCGCTAGAGCATGATCCGATCGCACAGGCTCACGGATCATCCTCTAGCCTATTGTTTTGACGAGCATCATCCGATCAGACGGTTCCGTTCGATCGGATGATGCTCTAGCCTTCCCGCACACCCTGGCTATCGCCTTCACCCGGCTCGCTACCTGTCCGAACCAGGGGCGGACCGGCGAGTGAACTGCTGGAGTTTCTGTCTGGTTGTGGCACGGGCGTGAAGACGGGAGCCGCCGCCCGGGCTCAGCCGTAGCGCGCCAGCGACAGGTCCTCGTGCTCGATGTTGGGGCGACGGCCGGCGATCAGGTCGGCGACCAGCCGGCCGGAGCCGCAGGCCATGGTCCAGCCCAGCGTGCCGTGGCCGGTGTTGAGCCACAGGTTGCGGTAGCGTCCGGCGGGCCCGACTACCGGGGTGCCGTCGGGCGTGTTCGGCCGCAGCCCGGTCCAGAAGCTGGCGCGCGACAGGTCGCCGCCGCCGAACAGCTCGTTGAAGCTCAGCTCCAGCGTCTCGCGCCGCTCAGCACGCAGGCGCAGGTCGTAGCCGGTGAGCTCGGCGGTGCCGCCGACGCGGATGCGGTCGCCGAGCCGGGTGATCGCGACCTTGTAGGTCTCGTCGTTCACCGTCGAGGCCGGCGCGCGCGCCGGATCGGTCAGCGGGATGGTCAGCGAATAGCCCTTCACCGGGTAGACCGGCAGGCGGATGCCGAGCGGCCGGAGCAGGGCCGGAGTGAAGCTGCCCATCGCCACCAGCTAGGCGACGCCGCCGATCGGGCCGTGGGCCGGCTGCACCGCGCTGACGGTGTCGCCCTCGGTGCGCAGCGCCTGGATCGCGATGCCGGTGCGGAACACCACGCCCGCCGCGGCCGCCTTTTCCGCGAGGCGGCGGGTGAACAGGTGGGCGTCGCCGGACTCGTCGCCCGGCAGCCGCAGGCCGCCCTTCAGCAGGTGCCGCACCCGCCCCAGCGCCGGTTCGGCGCGCACGCAGCCTTCCACGTCGAGCAGCTCGTGGGCGACGCCGCCCTCGGCGAGGATGCGCATGTCTTCCGCCGCATGGTCGAGCTGCGACTGCTTGCGGAACAGCTGCACCAGGCCGCGCTGCCGGTCGTCGTAGGTGATGCCGGTCTCGACCCTGAGGTCGCCCAGGCAGTCGCGGCTGTACTCGGCGAGGCGCAGCATGCGCGCCTTGTTGCGCGCGTAGGCCTCGTCGTTGCAGTTGCGCAGCAGCTGGATCATCCAGCGCCACATCGCCGGATCCAGCCTTGCGCGGATCACCAGCGGGCTGTGCCTGCCGAGCATCCAGCCCAGCGCCTTGCGCGGCAGGCCGGGCGCCGCCCAGGGCGTGGAGTAGCCGGGCGAGACCTGACCGGCATTGGCGAAGCTGGTCTCCATCCCCGTCTGCTCGTGCCGGTCGACCAGCTCCACCGCGTGTCCGAGGCGGGCCAGGTACCAGGCCGAGCTCACCCCGATCACCCCGCCGCCGAGCACGATGACCTTCATGCGGCCTCTCCTTCGTCCGCACCCAGGTAGCGGCGGTGGTAGCGGCCGCCGAGGGCGGTGAGCATCTCGTAGCCGATGGTGCCGGCGGCCTCGGCGGCGTCGTCCAGGCTGCGGAGCGGGCCGATCAGGTCGATCTCGGTGCCGGGCGGCAGCGGCGCCTCGCCCAGTGCCGTGACGTCGAGGGCCAGGCTGTCCATCGAGATCCGGCCGACGATCGGCAGCTCCGTCGCCTCGCCTGACGAGAGGGTGGCGACGCCGCGTCCGCCCGAGGCGCGCAGCAGCCCGTCCGCGTAGCCGACGCCGACGGTGGCGATCCGACGCGGCGCGGCGGCGACGTATCGGGCGCCGTAGCCGACGCTGGCACCCGGCGGGATCCAGCGCACCTGCACGATGCGTCCCTGCAGGCGGATCACCGGATGCATCGGGTTCGGGCGCCCCGGCGCCGGGTTGACGCCGTAGAGGGCCGCGCCGGGGCGGATCATGCCGAAGCGGTACTCCGGGCCGAGGAAGCTGCCCGACGAGGCGGCCAGGCTGGTGCGCACGCCCGGCAGCAGCGCCGCCAGCGCCTCGAAGCGAAGGCGCTGCGCCGTGTTGGCCGGATGCGCGGGCGTGTCGGCGCAGGCCAGGTGGCTCATCAGCAGCACCGGCGCCACCCCGTCCAGCCGCGCCGGATCGCCGGCCAGCGCCTCCGCCTCCGCCGCCGACAGGCCGAAGCGGGACATTCCGGTGTCGAACTGCAGCACCGCCGCCAGCGGCCGGCCCTCGCGACGCGACAGCGCCTGCCACTCGGCCAGCTGGTCGAGGCTGTTCAGCACCGGCGTTAGGCCATGCTGCAGCAGCGCCTCGCAGCTCCCGGGCATCGGCCCGTTGAGCACGTAGAGGATGCTGTCGCGCTCCAGGCACGGCCGCAACGCGGCACCCTCATGCAGGTGGGCGACGAAGAAATGCCGGCAGCCCTCGCGCCGCAGCCGCGATGCCACCGCCGCCGCACCCAGCCCGTAGCCGTCGGCCTTGACCACGGCGGCGCAGAGTGCCGGTTCGGCGCGGTCGCGCAGCAGCCGGTAGTTCGCGGCGATCGCGTCCAGGTCGATGGTCAGCAGGCCGCCGGCCCAGTGGGCCTTCACCAATCGACCGTCACGGCGCCGACATCGCCGGCACGCCCTTATTGGTGGAATACTCGAAATGCAGCGCGGTGTCGGGATGCACGATCGGGTGGATCGCGTGCGCCGCCATCGCCGCCTCGCTGAAGCCCTGCAGGATCAGCTTGAGCTTGCCGGGGTAGGTCGCGACGTCGCCGATCGCGAAAACGCCGGGCCAGGAGGTCTCGCAGCTGCTTGGCGTCACCTGGATGTGGTGCGCGCTCGATTGCAGGTTCCAGTGCGCGATCGGGCCGAGGTCGGTCGAGAGCCCGAAGAACGCCAGCAGGTGGTCGGCCTCGATCTGGCGCACCGCGCCCTCCAGCGTCGCCACTTCGACCGCGGCCAGCCGTCCCGCCTCGCCGCGCAGGCCGTGCAGCTGGTACGGCACCACCCGCTCGATGCGCTGACCGGGGCCGCAAGCCGACTCGAGCCGCGACAGGCTCTCGGGGGCGGCGCGGAACCTGGCACGGCGATGCACCAGGAACACGCGGGACGCCACCTCGCGCAGCGCCAGGGCCCAGTCGACGGCGCTGTCGCCGCCGCCCGCGATCACCACCCGCTTGCCGCGGAACGCTTCCTTCTGCCGCACCGAGTATTGCACGGCACCGCTTCGCTCATACGCGTCCAGCCCCGGCAGCGGCGGCCGGTTCGGACCGAACGCGCCGGCGCCGGCGGCGATCACCACCGCGCGCGCCCGCACCCGCTCGCCGCGGTCGGTGTCGAGCGTGAAGGCGCCGCGCACGCCTTCCAGCCGCTCCACCCGGCGGTCCAGCAGGCGGGGCACCGCGAACGGCGCGATCTGCGCCTCCAGCGCTGCCACCAGCGCGGCGCCCTCGATGGCGGGATGCGCCGGGATGTCGTAGATCGGCTTCTCCGGATACAGCGCCGCGCATTGCCCGCCGGTCTCGGCCAGGCTGTCGATCAGCACGCAGCGCAGCTTCAGCATGCCGCACTGGAACGCCGCGAACAGC
>CAXTOC010000191.1:5425-5656 GCA_964245725.1 uncultured Acetobacteraceae bacterium
ATGGCGACGTCGGCTTCGGTCTCGTCCTGTGCGCGTTGCGACATCGTCACCCTATCACTGCCCACCGTGCACTGCCCGTCGTGGCTCGGCCCGGTATATTGTGGAGCCGGTTCGAGCTACGGCAAGATGCGGCGGATGGATGAGTTGCACCTCGAGGACCTGGCGGCCATGGAGGCGCTCGGCCGCCGGCTGGCGGCGACGCTGCGCGCGGGCGACAGCGTGCTGCTGGAG
>CAXTOC010000192.1:0-5545 GCA_964245725.1 uncultured Acetobacteraceae bacterium
CGCTGGCGACCGGCCTCGCCGTACCGCCCGCGGCACGCGCCGCCGATCCCTACCTGCCGGGCTGCTTCAGGGCGGCCGCCGGCACCTCTGCCCTCGTCACACTGCCCGCCAAGCAGGGGCCGTTCCGGATCGCCTTTGCCAACGGCTTCATCGGCAACGCCTGGCGCGTGCAGATGATCCAGACGCTGAAGGCGTACGCCGCGCAACCCGACGTGGCGCCGCTGCTCAAGGAGCTGCGCATCGTCAGCGTCGGCACCGACGTGTCGGCGCAGATCGCGGCGATGGATAACTTCGTCAGTGCCGGCTACGACGCCATCCTGGTCGACGCCAACAGCCCGACCGCGTTCAAGCCGGTGCTGCGACGCGCCAGGCAGGCAGGCATCGTCATCGTCAGCTTCGACAACACCTTCGACAAGACCGGCAAGGAGGCCGACCTGATCCAGGTCAACCAGGACCAGGCCGAGATGGGCCACATGATGGGCGACTGGCTGAACCAGAACATGAAGCAGAAGAACCGGGTGCTCGAGGTGCGCGGGGTCCCGGGCAACAGCGTCGATCGCGACCGGCATGACGGCTTCCGCGCCGCCCTCGCCGCCGACCCGAACATCAAGGTCACCGAGGTGGTCGGCAACTGGGACGACGGCACCGGGCAGAAGGCGGTGGCCGATGCGTTCGCGGTCAACGGCAGCTTCGACGGCGTCTACACCCAGGGCGGCAGCACCGGCGTCACCCGCGCCATCCTCGACAGCCACAAGCCGCTGATGCCGATCGGCGGCGAGGGCGAGAACGGGTTCCGCAAGCTGATCGTGGCGCACGCCGGCAACGGGCTGCTCGGCGCGTCGGCCGGCCAGTCGCCCGCCCTGTCGGCGGTGGCGCTGAAGGCGGCGATCGCCGCGCTGCAGGGGCATCCGCTGCCCCAGGAGATCCGGGTGCCGATCCCGTTCGCCACCTACAAGACGCTGCAGCCCGGCAAGAACTACTTCCCCGAGCTGAGCGACACCTTCTTCGCCGCCAGCGACTTCCCGATCTGCTCGATCAAGCTGAGCGCGCAGCAGATCACCGGCGAGACCGCGTCGAAGTGAACGCGGCACCGCTGCTGGAGCTGCGCGGGATCGTCAAGCACTACGGTTCGGTGACGGCACTCGCGGACGGCGCGCTGCGCTGCCACGCCGGCTCGATCCATGCGGTGATGGGCGAGAACGGCGCCGGCAAGAGCACGCTGATCAAGGTCGTCGCGGGCGTGGTGGCGCCCGACGAGGGCGAGATGATCCTGGACGGCGCGCCGGTGCGCTTCCGCGGCCCGGCGGCGGCGCAGGCGCGCGGCATCGTCTGCGTGTTCCAGGAGCTGTCGCTGCTGCCCGACCTCAGTGTCGCCGACAATATCGGCATCACGGCACCCCAGCGCCGCTTCGGCCTGATCGACCGTCGCGCGCAGCACCGCGAGGCGGAGCGGCTGCTGGCGCTGGTCGGCTGCGAGGCCGTCGATCCGCGCGAGCGGGTGCGCGACCTGCCGCTGTCGCGCCGGCAGATGGTCGAGATCGCCAAGGCGCTCGGCCGCCGGCCGCGCCTGCTGATCCTCGACGAGGCCACCTCGGCGCTCACCGCCGAGGACGTCGTGCGCGTCTCCGGCCTGATCCGGCAGCTTCGCGACGAGGGGATGTGCATCCTCTACATCTCGCACCGCATGCACGAGATACGCGAGCTGGCCGACACCTGCTCGGTCTACGCCAACGGCCGGCACGTGCGCAGCTTCGCCAGCGGCGAGTGCGGCGAGGACGAGATCGTGCGCATGATGATCGGCCGCGAGCTGTCCCAGGCCTTCCCGCCGCGGCCGCCGCGGCCGCCGGAGGCGGCGGCGCGCCCGGCGCTGCAGACGCGCGACCTGCGCTGGGAGAGGCGGCTGCGTGGCATCACCCTGTCCGCGGCGCCGGGCGAGATCCTCGGCCTGGGTGGGCTGGACGGGCAGGGCCAGCGCGAGTTCCTGCTCGCCCTGTTCGGCTGCCTGTCCGGCGTCGAGGGCGAGGTGCGGATCGACGGTGACCCGGTGCGTCCCGGCAGCCCGCAGGCGGCCAAGGCGCCCCGGCTCGGGCTCGCGCTGATCCCCGAGGACCGCAAGACCGAGGGGCTGATGCTGCCGATGTCGGTCGCCGACAACCTGACCGCCGCGACCCTGCCGCGCTGGTGCCGCGGGCCGTTCCTGGACCCCGCGCGCGAGGGCCGCGCGGTGCGCGAGATGGTCGAGCGCATGCGCATCAAGGCCGTGATCGAGCTGCCGGTCGGCACGCTGTCGGGCGGCAACCAGCAGAAGGTGGCGATCGGCAAGTGGCTGATGGCCGCCCCGCGGGTGCTGCTGCTGTGCGACCCGACGCGCGGCATCGACGTCGGCACCAAGCAGGAGATCTACCGCCTGCTGCGCGAGCTGGCCGACGCCGGCACCACACTCCTGCTCTACACCACCGACTACGACGAGCTGATCGGCCTGTGCGACCGGGTGATGATCTTCTACGACGGACGGGTGGTGCGTGAGCTCTCGGGCGACGCCATCAACGAGCAGGAGATCATCGCCGGCGCGCTCAACATCGCCCCGTCGTCGCCGGCATCGGCGATGGGAGAGGAGCAGGTGGCGTGAGCGCCGTCGCCCGGCCGCAGGCGATGCGCCGCGTCCTGCGGCACAACGCGGTGCCGCTGCTCGCCGGGCTGATCCTGGCCTTCATGGCAGCGCTCTACCTGGCGCTGCAGCCGCGTGGCGTGACCGTCGGCGTGCTGGTCACGGCCGCCAACAAGGGGGTGCTGCTGGCGCTGATCGCGATGGCGCAGACCTTCGTCGTGCTGACCGGCGGCATCGACCTCTCCGTCGGCGCCACCGTCGTGCTCGCCAACTGCCTCGCCTCGACCCTGCTGTCCGGGACGCCCCTCCACCTGGCGGCCGGCGTGGCCGCCGTGCTCGGCGCCGGCCTGCTGGCGGGCGGCGTCAACGCGCTGGCGGTGGTCGCCGGCCGGCTGCAGCCGATCATCGCCACGCTCGCCACCAGCACGATGTTCTACGGGGTGGCGCTGCTGCTGCGCCCCAACCCGGGCGGCGACGTCGATGACGACCTGGCCAGCGCCGTCACCGGCGACCTCGCCGGCATCCCGGTCAGCATCCTGCTGCTGCTGGCGCTGCTGCTGCTGTTCTGGCTGCCGTTCCGCCGCTCGGTCACCGGGCGCGCCCTCTACGCGGTCGGCTCGGCCGAGGCGTCCGCCTACATGTCCGGGGTCAAGGTGTCGCGCGCCAAGGCGTGCGCCTACGTGCTCAGCGGCCTGTTCGCCTCGCTGGCCGGGCTGCTGCTGACCCTGATCGCGGAGTCCGCCCAGGCGAGTGCGACGCAGGCGGGCGACCTCACCCTGAACGCGATCGCCGCCGTCGTGATCGGCGGCACCTCGCTGTTCGGCGGCGTCGGCGGCCTGTTCGGCTCGGTCGTCGGTGCCTTCATCCTGCGCACCATCGGCGACCTGCTGTTCGTGCTGCGCGCCTCGCCGCTCTGGCAGCCGCTGTTCCAGGGGCTGATCCTGCTCGGCGCGGTCAGCCTCGGGGCGCTGCCGCTGCTGCGCATACGCAACCGTCTCGAGACCTACCGGTGAGCAGCCCGGCCCCCGCACCGGCGGCGCCGCGTCGCTTCCGTCCGCGCGCCGCCGACCTGCCGCTGCTGATCGCGAGCGGCTTCATCGTGCTGATCCTGCTCGCCGGCTCGCTGTACAACTCGAGCTTCCTGTCGCCGCACTACCTGGTGCAGCAGCTTCAGGTGGCTTCCTTCCTCGGCATCGTCGCCAGCGGCGCGATGCTGGTGATCCTGCTCGGCCATATCGACCTGTCGGTGCCCTGGACGCTGGCCGCCGGCGCGATGCTCGCCACCGGGCTGTCCGGTGGGGCGTTCGGCGGGCTCGCCGCGATCCCGATCGCGCTCGCCGTGGGTGCCGCCATCGGCCTGGTCAACGGGCTGGGCGTCGCCTACCTGCGGGTGCCGTCGATGATCTTCACGCTCGGCGTGAACGCGGTGCTGCAGGGACTGATGGTGCTCTACACCGGCGGTGCGGCGCCGCCGAGCTCGGCGATGCCGGTGGCGACCTGGATGGCCGCCGGCCGGCTGCTGCCCGGCATCCCCAACGCGATCCTGGTCTGGGCGGCGGTGGCGGGGGCGACCAGCCTGCTGCTGCGCGCCACCCCGTTCGGCCGCGCGGTCTACGCGATCGGCAACCGCGAGCGCGCCGCCTTCCTGTCCGGCATGCCGGTGCGGCGCACCGTGGTGTGCTGCTTCGTGCTCGCCGGCTGCGCCAGCACGCTGGCCGGCCTGCTGCTGACCGGCTACGCCGGCAAGGCCTACCAGGGCATCGGCGAGGCCTACCTGCTGCCGGCGATCGCCGCCGTGGTGCTCGGCGGCACCTCCATCCTCGGCGGCTCCGGCCGGCAGAGCGGCACGGTGGTCGGCACCATCCTGATCGTGCTGCTGCAGAGCATGCTCGCGGTGATGCAGATGCCCGAGGCCGGCCGGCAGATCATCTACGGCCTGGTGATCTTCGGCATGCTGCTGCTCTACGGACGCGACCGCAGGCTGAATGGCTGAAGACCGGAAAACCGAGCCGACGATGCTGAGCGCATCCTGCCACCGCGGTTCGGTGAGGATCGAGATCGACTTGCCGCCGACCTACCTCAACCAGTGCCACTGCTCCGTGTGCCGGCGCTACGGTGCGCTGTGGGGCTACTTCGCGCCTGACCAGGTCCGCCTGCTGCACGCCGACGACGCCACGCAGGCCTAATCCCTGGAACGAGAGGGTCCTGGAGTTCCACCGCTGCCGCGCCTGCGGCTGCGTCACGCACCGGACCTCGACGGACGCCGATACGTCGCGCGTGGCGATCAACGCTCGTCTGCTCGACCCCGTGGACATCGCGTCCGCGCCGATCCGGCAATCGGGCGGTCCCCCCTGAGCCTCGCCGCACGCGCGGCTCGACGGCGGGTCGACCCGGCGCCGTGCGACAGGGCAGAGCCTAGGCCACCGGGGTCAGCAGCGGGCGGTCGGCGAAGAACGCGTCGAGGTTGTCGAGCATCAGCTTGCCCATCGCCTCGCGTGTCTCGGCGGTGGCGCTGCCGACGTGCGGCGCCAGCGCCACCTGCGGCAGGGTCAGCAGGGCGTCCGGAACGTTCGGCTCGTCGGCGAACACGTCGAGGCCGGCGCCGCCGAGCCGATGCTCGACCAGCGCCGCCACCAGCGCCGGCTCGTCGACGATCGAGCCGCGCGCGATGTTGATCAGCACGCCGTCGGGACCGAGCGCATCGAGGACCGGCCGATCGACGATCCCACGGGTCTGTGCGGACGCGGCGGTGGCGATGAACAGCACCTCGGACGCCTCGGCCAGCGCACGCAGCTCGGCGTGGTACGTGTGCTCGGTCTGCTTCGGCGATGGTCCGGTATAGGCGATGCTGCCGCCGAAGCCGGCGAGCCGTGCCGCGATGGCATGCCCGATGCGCCCCAGCCCGACGATGCCGTAGCGCCGGCCCGAGGCGCGGTG
>CAXTOC010000193.1:0-915 GCA_964245725.1 uncultured Acetobacteraceae bacterium
GGCGGAGAACAGGCGGGCGAAGGCGCCGTGCGCGTGCGCCGCCACCACGCCGCGGGCGAACGCGGCCTCGCGCGCCTGCTCGCTCGAAGCCGCGGCGTCGGCCTGGCCGCGGCCGAGGATGGAGTGGCGGCAGAGCAGCGCGAACAGCTCGCCGGTCATCATGGTCCGGAACGAGGCCAACCGGCCGTCCTGCAGGCGTGCCCATTTGGAGTGCGTGCCGGGCATGACCAGCAGCGCGTCGCCGCCGAGGCGCGGCACGGCACCCATCGCCTGCGTCTCCTCGCCGCGCATCACGTCGGGCGCCTCGCGGTCCGACGTCTCCAGCACTCCGGGAACCAGGTGCAGCAGCACGTCGCCGCAGGGCAGCGTCGCCAGGCCGCCGGCGAGCTGCGCCAGGCTGGCAGGGGTGGACAGGTAGGGCACCTCGAGCCAGCCCTGCCGGCTGCCGACCATGCCGCAGGCGATCGTGGGCAGCGTCCCTCCGGGCCCCGACCAGCCGCGGGTGATGCCGGCGAAGGCGGCCGGGAAACCGCCCTCGGGCAGATGCATGATGCCCCAGCCCTGCTGGCGCGCCTCCAGCACGGCGCCGGCTCGCGACAGCCGCCAGGCGCGCAGCGTGCTGGTGCCCCAGTCCAGCGCGATGAGCGCGGTGGACGGATCGGCCTGCGACGAGCTGCTGGCGACGCTCATTTGTCCGACAATTCCGAGATCATGGTTGCTTATGCCGTGGCGCGTCGGCCAACTCAACCCCGTCCTGTCCGCCCGGCGGATCGCGGCCGCCGGGCTGCAGCGAGGCGTGCATGTCGGCGAGCGCGAAGCGTACCAGCTCGGTCATCCTGGCGTGCGCGGCCCGCGGGTCGCGCGCGCCCATACCCGCGCGCCCCCGCCGGTGCGCGGCGCTCGGGTCGCGCGGCG
>CAXTOC010000193.1:925-3888 GCA_964245725.1 uncultured Acetobacteraceae bacterium
CCGGCTCCCCGGGGGGGGCCCCCCCGGGGGGGCCCCCGCGCCGATCGCGTCGAGCACCAGCAGGTGCTCGGCGATCGGGTCGCGCGGCGTGCCCTGCACGCGGTGCTTGAACAGGGTGGTCCAGCGGACCGCGGCGCAGACGCTGCTGGACAGGGCGAGGATGGCCTCGTTCTGCGTCGCCTCCAGGATCGCGTGGTGGAAGCCGCGGTCGGCGGCGCGTCCCGCCTCGGAGTTGAGCTTGAGCCGGTCCATCACGGTGAGCGCGTCGCGCATCGCCTGCAGCTGCGCCTCGGTGCGCCGCTCCGCCGCCAGCGCCGCCGCGGACGGCTCGACCATCAGCCGCACCTCGAACAGGTCGCGCACGAACGCCTCGCTGGGCCGCGTCTGCAGGAACCAGCCGAGCACCTCGGGATCGAGGATGTTCCAGCGCTGGCGCGGGCTGACCCGGGTGCCGGTGCGGGTGCGGCTCTCCACCATGCCCTTGGCGGCGAGGATGCGCACCGCCTCGCGGTAGGCGGTGCGCGACACCGAGAGCTGGGCGCTGGAGGCGATCTCGCCGGACAGGGTGTCGCCGGGCCGCAGCTCGCCGGCGGCGATGGCGACGCCGAGGTCGCGGGCGATCACCGTGTGCAGGCGCGCCGACCTGTCCTTCGCCATCCCTGGGCGGCCGAGGCGGCCCGACCGGCTCCCGGCTGTGGCTCCCGATCCGCTCATGCCCCCGTGGTCCGGCCCCTGATGCTTGGTGGCGGCGCGGTGCCGGCCACACTCCATCCTGCGCCTACCGGGCGGCCGGCGGAAGCGCCCGTGCCGCGTTCAGAGATGCCCGCGGATCAGCTCGTCGGCCAGCGCCTGGTTGCGGTAGACGGTCCGCAGCGCGGCCAGCAGCGCCGCCGTATCCACCGAGACCGCGCGGTTCAGCCGGTCGTCGAAGACGAAGTCGCCGCCGATCGAGTGGATGTTGCCGTCGAAGATCAGCCCCACCGCGTGGCCCTGGGCGTCGATCACCGGGCTGCCGGAGTTGCCGCCGATGATGTCGTTGGTCGAGGCGAAGTCGAACGGCGTGTCGAGGTCGAGGTGCTGCTTCGCATCCAGCCAGCCCTTGCTGAGCTTGAACGGCTCGCTGCCGGTGGCGCGTCGATACAGCCCGGCGAAATGGGTGAAGGCTGGCACGGCCGAGCCGTTCTCGTCCCAGCCCTTGACCACGCCGAACGACAGCCGCTGGGTGAAGGTCGCGTCCGGGTAGGCGCTGGTGCCCTCGCGTGCGAAGCGCGCCCGCGCCAGGGCCTCGCTGGCCTGGCGCTCGGTGGCGACCACGTCGCGGTCCCACTGGTCACGCAGGCTGCGGGCGATCGGCTCGGCGCGTCGGGCGAGCGCGATCATCGGGTCGCGCGACGCCGCGACCGCCGCCTGGCCGCCGCGCCACAGCGCCAGCCGCACCTTCGGGTCGCCGAGGTGGGTGAAGTTCACGGCCTGGCTCGCGACCTCGTCGGGCGAGCGCGTGCCGAGCACCGCGCGCACCGCCTCGTCGTCGGCGCCGAGCGACTGGCGGAGCTTGCCGAGCGAGAAGGAGAGCAGCGTCTGCTCCAGCTGCGGATGCACCGGAGCGGCCGCGCCGAGCTCCGCCTCGACCGCCGGGAGCTTGGCGTCGCGGTACTCTGTCAGGCGCTGCGCATCGGGCTTGACGCGTTCGGCGGTGCCGCGCACCAGCAGCTTGGCGTAGCTGAACAGCTCGCCCTGCAGGCCGCGCGGGTTGCGGCGGCCGCCCTCGATCATCACGTATTTCGTGTAGAGCCTGCGCTCGGCCTGCAGTGCCGGGGCCAGCTTCGCCCACGGGTCGCCGAACCGCGCGTGCCGGGCGGGATCGGCGTCGATCCAGTTGCGCAGCGCCTCCTCGCGTTTCTGCTTGCCCGCGATCATGGCGGGATCGGCGAGCGTCTGCAGCCAGCCGCCATATACCTTCAGGCTGTTCTCGGTGCCGAACAGCTCGTCGCCCGCGTCCTGCGCCTGGCTCGGGCCGATGCGGCCGTACTCCCACAGCACGCCATCGAGCGAGGAGAAGTAGCCGAAGGTGCTGGGCAGCTCGAGGTCGCGCAGCAGCCCGAGCTGCGCCACCGTCGATTCGCGCGAGGTCGAGCCCGGGTTGCCGGAGGTGAAGACCAGCTGGCCCTCCTTGGGTCCCGCGGGGTCGAACGGGAAGAACTGGGTGTGCGCCGGCTTGCCGTGGTCGTAGGCGCGCAGGAAGGTGACGTCGAGGTCGTAGCGGGGGAAGTTGAAGTTGTCGGGATCGCCGCCGAAGAACGCGGCGTCCTGGTCCGGTGCGAACACCAGCCGCACGTCCTGATAGCGCCGGTAGCGGTACAGCGCGGTGCGCCCGCCGTGATACAGCGTCACCACGTCGCAGCGCCATGTGGTGGCGTCGCCGCCGACGCACTGCGTCTCGATGCCGCTCTCGGCGGCCTGCTGCGCGTGCACGTAGTCCGCGCCCTGCTTGCCGGCGAGGGCGGCGCTCATGCGCGCGCTGACGTCGCCGATGCTGTCGAGCCGATCCAGCTCCATCGCCGGGCAGCGCGGCTCCCGTCCCTGCGAGCCGGCGGTATAGCCGGCCTGCATCGCGTCGTGTCCCGGGGTGGAGAGCTGCGACAGGCACTCGTTGGCGCAGTGGTGGTTGGTCATCACCAGCCCGTCGCCGGAGACGAAGGAGGCCGAGCAGCCCAGCGCCAGGCGCGCCGAGGCCTGGGTCACGCGCTGGATCCACTCCGCCGACGGGGTGAAGCCGTAGCGCGCCGCCATCTGCTTGGCCGGCAGGTTGTCCATCGTCCACATGCCTTCGTCGGCCCGCGCCTCGGATCCGAGGCAGAGGGCGGCGGCGAGGAGCAGCAGGCGCGTCCGTATCATTCGCAGCTTCCGTGGCAAGAGCGACCGGACCGATGCCGATCTTCATGGATCGGGGTCTGGGGCCGGAG
>CAXTOC010000193.1:3898-5520 GCA_964245725.1 uncultured Acetobacteraceae bacterium
CCGCCGCTCCGGGGCCACGCCCCCCCGGCCCGTGGCGTTTCTTCCGGGTGGGGGGTCTGGGGCCTGCGGCCCCAGCGGGTCAAGGGCGGAGCCCTCGCCTGACGCCGGATCGAAGCGGTCGCGCGCCTGCCGGATCTGCGCGGAGTTGCCTTCCGCCCACTTCACCAGGCCGGCGAGCGGCACCAGGACGGACCGTCCCAGCGGCGAGAGCCGGTATTCGACGCTGGGCGGCGCGGCCGGGAACACGTGGTGGGTCACCAGCCCGTCGCGTTCCAGCCCGCGCAGGGTCTGCGTCAGCATGCGCTTGGAGATGTCGGGCATGACCCGGTGCAGCTGGCTGAAGCGGCGCGCGCCGCCGCGACCGCCGCCAGGGCGAGCATCGTCCACTTATCGCCGGTACCGTCCAGCACGTTGCGCACCGGGCAGGCGGCGGCGTCGAAGCCGGCGCGCTGCCAACCGGCGAACCGCGTTCCGAGAGGCGACCGATCGCCCATCCGGTTACCCCTCGCTCACCTGACTACCAGGAGATCACGCCTTACATCGCCGCGGGCCTGGCCTGCATCAGCGTGCTGCGCGCCGACAGCTCGACTCTGGGCCTAGCCGCGGAGCACCGGCAGACCGAGGCGCTGCTGCGAGAGTCCGGCGTGCCGTTCGTGCTGCTGCGCAACGGCTGGTAGACCGAGAATCACGCGGGCGCGATACCGGCCGCCCTCGCGCACGGCGCGCTGCTCGGCAGTGCGGGGGGAGGGTTGGATCGCCCCTGCGGCGCTGGAGGACTACGCCGACGCGGCGGCGGCCGTGCTGACCTCGCCGGAGCCGTGGCATGGCCAAGTGTTCGAGCTGGCGCGCGACGCCGCCTACACCCTGTCCGAGCTCGCCAGCCGAGATCGCCCGGCATTGCGGCCGTCCCGTCGGCTACGCCAACCTGCCCGAGCCAGAATACGAGGCCGCGTTGCGCGGTGCCGGTCTGCCGGAGGCGCTGGCGCACCGGGCGCTCAGGCGGCTGATCGGGCGTCCGACCGCGCCGATGTCGGCGAGCGTCGCCCGCGCGCTCGGACGTCCCTGACGGCGGCGCTCAGCCGCTGTCTTCCAGCTCCTGCTCGGCGAGCAGCCAGTCCGCTTCCGCCTGCGCCTGCTCATGTCGGATCGTGGCCAGGCGGCTGTTGGCGCGGGCGATGTCCTGCGCCCGCCCCGAGGCTCGCGCCGGCGCATAAAGCGCGGGATCGGCCAGCCTGCGCTCCAGCGCCGCACGCTCGTCGGCCAGGCGCGCGAGCACGGCTTCGGCATCCCGCGCACGCTTGCGCAGCGGCGCCAGCACGCGTCGCTGCTCGGCGCGCTCGCGCCGCTCCGACGCTACCGGAGCCTCCGCGGCACGACCGTTCTCGCGCATCGCCTGGCGCGCCCGCTGCACGAGCCAGGCGCGGTAGTCCGCCATGTCGCCCTCGAACGGCTGCACCGTGCCGTCGCCGACCAGCCACAGGCGGTCGGCTACCAGCTCGACCAGGTGCGGGTCGTGGCTGATCAGCAGCACCGCGCCGTTGAATTCGGCGAGAGCGCGCACCAGCGCGTCGCGTGCGTCGATGTCGAGATGGTTGGTCGGCTCGTCGAGGATCAGCAGGTGC
>CAXTOC010000194.1:0-5509 GCA_964245725.1 uncultured Acetobacteraceae bacterium
CCACCTCGGTGCCGGACCGGTGCATCACCATGAGGTCGGTCTGGGAGCGGCTGTTGGGATAGATGCCGGCGATCTGCGGGCCGATGATGGAGACGTACTGCCTGGTCTCGTGCGGCAGCGGCCGGTTGCGGGTCAGGAAGTCGTCCAGCCGGCCGGGACCGGTATTGTAGGCGGCGAGGAAGCCAGGCGAGCCGTAGATGTCGTACATCTGCCGGATGTAGGCGGTGCCGGCCATGATGTTGTCGTGCGGCTCGTAGGCGTCGCCGCCGAGGCCGTACTGGCTGCGCATGTCGTCATAGGTCGGCGGCATCAGCTGCATCAGCCCCATGGCGCCCGGCACGGAGGTCACGAACTGGCCGTCGATGAACTCGTGGCCGCCCGACTCCTGGTGCATCACCGCGCGGATCCAGGCGTCCGGCACGTCGAACCGCCTGGAGGCGGCCTCGATGTAGGGGCCCCACGGGTCTTCCGGTGGCCCGGGCGGCGCGTAGTAGGCGCGGGCGCGGGCACGGTAGTCGGCGGCTTCCTGCGCCACCGGCACGGTCGGGCCGGGCGTCGCGGCGCAGCCGGCGAGCAGGCCGAGCAGCAGCAGCGCCGCCAGCTGACGCGATGCCGCCCGACGCGGCATCGCAGGCGGCGGATCGTTACGGGGGCGGCGCTGCGTTCGTCCCATGTCGCTCCCCGCCAGGTCCTGCGAAGCTCGCCCGCTCCCGCGCAAACCGTGGCTAACGGCCTACATCCAAATCACCTTTGCCGCAACACGATCCGCATTGCCGGCGGCGGGGGGATACGCTACGCGACCGCGATGAGCGCCATTCCCAGCGTCGAGCCGATCCTGCCGCGCGGCGCCGGCCTTCTTCTCGACGCTCGCGGCGGCGTCTCGGCGCGACGGCGCGCCACCGGCGAGGATCTCAGCGACGGCGCCGGGCAGTGGCGGCTGGCCTGCCTGCTCGGCTGGCTCGACATCAAGCTGCGCTATCGCGGCTCCGCCCTCGGTCCGCTCTGGCTGACGCTGTCGAGCGCGGTGATGGTCGCCTCCATGGGCCTGATCTACGGCACCCTGTTCGGCATCGTGCTGAGCCAATACCTGCCGTTCCTGGCGATCTCGCTGATCCTGTGGCAGTCCGGCATAAGCGGCGTGATCGGCGAGGGGTGCACGGTGTTTCTCGAGGCCGAGCAGATGATCCGCTCGTTGCGCATGCCTTTCACGGTCCAGGTGCTGCGCTGCGTCGCGCGCAACGTCATCGTGCTGGCGCACAACCTGGTGGTCCCGATCGCCGTGTTCGCGCTGTTCGACAGCTGGCCCGGACCACGGGCCGCCCTCGCGCTGCCGGGGCTGGGACTCTGGCTGCTCGACGGGATCGCCGCCTGCTTCCTGCTCGGCAGCATCTGCGCGCGTTTCCGCGACGTGCCGCCGATCATCGGCAGCATCATGCAGATCGCCTTCTACATCACCCCGATCGTCTGGAAGCCCGCGCAGCTCGGCCGACACGGCTGGTGGCTGCCGCTGAACCCGTTCTACACGCTGCTCGAGCTGGTGCGCGCGCCGCTGCTGGGCGGCCTGCCGGGATGGACGCTGTGGGGGGCGGCGCTCGGCGACAGCGTCCTGCTGTGGCTGGCGGCCTGGATCGTGTTCACCCGCGCCCGCCCACGCCTGGCCTTCTGGGTGTGAGCGTGGACGAGCTGGCGCGGGCGCATGTGAGCGACGCGGCCGGGGCGGCCGATGCGACGTCGCCGGGCGGTGCGTTCCTGCGCATCGACGGCCTGTCGCTGGATTTCCCGATCTACCACGGCGGCGCGCGGTCGCTGAAGAAGACCATGCTGTCCGTGGCCTCCGGGCGGTTCGGGCCGCCGCGCGGCACCTCTCCGCGGGGCACCGGCCGCGTCGTGGTGCAGGCGCTGCGCGACATCACGCTCTCGCTCTCCTCGGGCGACCGGCTCGGCATCGTCGGCCGCAACGGCGCGGGCAAGTCCAGCCTGCTTCGGGTGATGGCCGGGATCTACGAGCCCGCCTTCGGCCGGGTGCATGTCGGCGGCACGCTGAACGCCCTGCTCGATCCTGGCGTGGGGATGAACCTGGACCTCACCGGCCGGGAGAACATCGCGCTGCGCGGCCGCTATGCCGGGCTCGACCGCGGCGCCATACGCCAGCTCGAGGACGACGTGCAGGCGTTCGCCGCACTCGACGCCTTCCTCGACCTGCCGGTGCGTGTCTACTCGACCGGCATGGTGATCCGGCTCGGCTTCGGCCTCGCCACCGCGGTGGCGCCGCAGGTGCTGCTGATGGACGAGTGGTTCATGGCCGGCGACTCGGCGTTCCAGGACAAGGCGCGCGCCAGGCTGGAGGGCATGGTGCGCGGCGCCGAGATCCTGGTGCTGACCTCGCACCAGGTCTCGGTGCTGAGGACGTGGTGCACCCGCGTGCTCTGGCTGGAAGCCGGGCGGGTGCGCGCCGACGGACCGGCGGACGAGGTGATCGCCCAGTACATGCAGGCGATCGCGGGCTAGCGCCTGGAGCACGCTCATCGGCTATCGGGAGTCGATCTCGCTCTAGGCCCCGTCAGCGCCTGGAGCGTCGAGGGACGGCGGCGTGAGCGCGAAGGCGACGGCGGCGTCGACGTGCAGGGCTGTCGTGTCGAACACGGGGAAGCTTGGTAGGTCGGCTTGGTCGATGAGGAGAAAGATCTCCGTGCAGCCCAGGATCACGCCCTGTGCTCCGGCACGTCGCAGAATGTCGGTGATCCGGAGATACTCGGCCTTCGACTCCGCCCGCAGGTCTCGCCGCACGAGTTCGTCGAAGATGATCCGGTCCACGACGGCCTTGTCCGGGTCGCTCGGGACCATGATCTCGATGCCGAACCGCTCGGCGTAGCGCTTCGCGAGTTCGGCCGAGCGCATCACCGGCATGGTGCCGAGAAGTGCCACACGGGTGAGGCCTGCTTTGCGGATCGCCTCGCCTGTCGGATCGGCGATGTGGATGAAGGGTGTCGCGCGCTCGGCCATGATCGGTTCGACGACCCGGTGCATCGTGTTCGACACGCACACGACCACCTCGGCCCCGGCCCGCTCCAGGCGGTCCACCTTCTCGGCAAGATAGGTCTTTGCTTCGTCCCAACGATCGTGGCGCACGAAGTGCTCGATGTTGCCGAAGTTGACGGAGATCACGATGATCTCGCCGTTGTCCCAACCGCCGTGCCGCCGATTCAGACGCTCGTTGAGCAGGCGGTAATATTCACCCGTGGCTTGGTTGCTCATGCCACCGAGCACGCCGATGGTGCGCTGGCGCAGGGGCCGGTTCGGTTCAGAACTCATGGAACTTCCGTCGACGGAGAGCGCATCGTGCGCCGGGGCGGTCCCGCAAGCTACGTCTCGCTGCCGCTCGAGCCAATCCATGCTGGCGGCGAGGCAGAGCACGCCCATGACGGAGTACGCAGTCTTCTCGTGGCTTACGGCCACGGCCTGGCACTCCTTGAGCCTGCCCCGGACGCGCTCGACCAGGTTGCGGTTGGCATAGGTCCCGTCCGGCCACGGACGCTTCGTTACGCTTGATCAGGGTTGCAGGCCGTGCGCCCCGATTGCGGATGCGCGCACGGAAGGCGTGTGGAGAGTAGCCTCGGTCCGCCACGACCCATCGCGGCAGCCCGGTCGCCGGTCGAGCAACGAAAGAGCATGCGGGACTTCGTGCGCCTGCCTCGACGCGATGCGGAACGCGACGGCCCAGCCGGCCGTGTCCGCGACGACTACGGCCTTCGGTGCCATGGCCACCGCGAGAGCGCCCAGGCGCCTCACCTTCCGCTGCCTTGGCGAGGTCGCTCGTTTCTGGACGCTCCCGAGGCCTTCGCTTGCGCCCCGATGCTCGTGCCGTCGAGCAACGCCATGGCGCGGGTCCGACACCGCCCGCCTGGGCCATCGCCAACAGCTGGTCCCGCACGCCCGAGGGCTCCAACTCCGCCCACTGCGCATCCGTCAGCACCATCATGCCCCAACCCTCCGCCGCTCGGGCGATGGTGAGACCCCCTGTCAGACGCCAACGGGGCCTAGTCTCCCGAACCAGACTGGATCAACGCTCGACCCCCAGCGCCCGCGCGCCGGGTGCGGCCGCGACCGGGACGTTCGCACCGCCGACCGGAAGGTTGAAGCCCATCTGATCGTCGAGCGCCCACAGCGACCAGGGCAGATGCAGCCCCTCCGCGGCGTGACGCATGGCCCGCAGGTAGGCGTCCCGCGCCGGCGCGTTGAGCGTCACCACCGCGCCGAACTCGCCCATCACCACCGAGACGTCGTGCTGCCGTCCCCAGTCGGTGGCGCGACCGAGGTCGCGGGCGATGCTGGCCTCGTCGTGCGGCTGCGAGCACCAGTACTGCATCACCGCGCGCGTATGTGCCTGGACCACCTCGGAGATCGCCCTGCGGCAGGCATCGGGCGTCGCCGGGAACGGGATCGCCGCCCCCAGCCGGTCGTGGTCGATGCCAGGGTCCCAGATGCCGAGCAGGGTGAGCAGGGTCGGCTCGTAGGTGTGGAAGGTGTAGACCACGTCGGCATCCGCGACCGGCTGCACCTTGAGCAGCCCGTCGAGGCTGCTCCAGTTGGTGCCGGTCAGCACCACGGTGTCCTGCGGCAGGGCGGCGCGGATCACTCCCAGCAGCTGCGCCTGCAGCCGGTCCCAGCCGGCCGGGTCGTCGGTCGGCTCGTTGACCAGCTCGGGAAAGGTGAGGCCGGCGGGGAAACCGCGCAGCGCCGGCGCCATGTCCTGCCAGAAGCCGAGCAGGACACGCCGCGCCTCCTCGTTCCTGCCGAAATCCCAGTGCCCGACATCCTGCGGGTGCGGCTCCAGCATCACGCCGAGCCCGGCCCGCTGCACGCGTCGGACGATCGCGAGCACGACCCTGAGCTTGCCCGGTGCCACGCGGCGGCCGTGCATCACCACCTCGAGCCCCACCGGCACACGCAGGTAGGTGAAGCCGGCCCGCTTCAGCGCGGCGACGGCGCCGTCATCGAGGTAGTCGCGCAACCTCGCATCGTCGCTGCTGGGCGGGAAGCGCAGCCAGTGCGCGACGTTGAGGCCGCGCGCCAGCACCGCGACACGCGCCTGCGGCGCCACGGCCGCCGCCCGCGACGCCGGGAACGTCGGCAGGATCGCCAGCATCAGGGCGCGCGCGAGGCCTCGTGTGCTCATTGCGGCGACCGTACGACAGCCGGAGGCGTGCAGGCAAGAAGGCCGGCGGCGGATCAGTCGCGGTCGGCGGCGTCCTCGTCGAGGTCCCTGACCACCTCCTCGGGCGCTTCCGGATCGAGCTTCCTCGCCTCCTCGATCAGCTTGCCGGCGGATTGCCTGTCGCCGTGAGTCAGCTTCTCCAGCGCCTGCTCCGTCAGGTCGAGCGCCTTCTCGTGCTTGTCGTCGACCATCCTGATCCTCCTCACGGCTGCGAGGCAGACGCCGCGACCGGGCTCGCGGTTGCATCGTCGAGGCGCAGGATGGTGTGTGCGTTGGTGAACGAGGTGGCGAGGG
>CAXTOC010000195.1:0-5459 GCA_964245725.1 uncultured Acetobacteraceae bacterium
CTGCTGGCGGACGTCCCGGCGGGGCAGCCGAGGCAGGCGACGCTGATCGCCACCGGCCCCGAGGTCGGCATCGCGCTCGAGGCCCGCGACCGGCTGGCGGCGCACGGCATCGACGCCGCCGTGGTCTCGCTGCCCTGCTGGGAGCTGTTCTCGGCACAGGACGCCACCTATCGCGAGGCGGTGCTGGGACGGGCGCTGCGGGTCGGCATCGAGGCCGCGTCCGGCTTCGGCTGGGAGCGCTGGCTCGGCCAGGGCGGGATCTTCATCGGCATCGACGAGTACGGCATCTCGGCACCGGCGGACGAGCTGTATCGCCAGTTCGGCATCACCCCGCAAGCCGTGGCGGTGCGGGTGCGCCGTCGCCTGGCCGCGTCTCGCCCGGCCCCGCCGGGCCGGATAGTCTACGGCGGCGGTTTGCCCTAGGCTCCTCCGGCCTCAGCGCCAGCCTCAGTCAAGGATCATCGAAATGCCAGAGAATCGTCCGGTCAGGGTCGCCATCAACGGGTTCGGACGCATCGGCCGCCTGGTGCTGCGCGGCATCATCGAGAGCGGGCGCAGCGACATCGAGGTGGTCGCGATCAACGACCTCGGCAGCGTGTCGGACAACGCGCACCTGCTGCGCTACGACAGCGTGCATGGCCGCTTCCCGGGCGAGGTCAGCGTCGAGGGCGACAGCATCGCCATACGCGCGGGCGGCCGCAGCTACCGCCCGATCAAGGTCTCGGCCGAGCGCGATCCGTCCAAGGTGCCCTACCAGGGCGTCGACGTGGCGATGGAGTGCACCGGCCTGTTCGCCAAGAAGGAGGCCGCCGCCCAGCTGATCACCGCCGGCGCGCGCAAGGTCCTGGTCTCGGCACCGGCCGACGGCGTCGACGCCACGATCGTCTACGGCGTCAACCACCACGTCATCACCGGCGACATGACCGTGATCTCGAACGCGTCGTGCACCACCAACTGCCTGGCGCCGATGGCCAAGGTGCTGGACGACGCGTTCGGCATCGAGCGCGGCTACATGGTCACCATACACAGCTACACCGGCGACCAGCGCACCGTGGACACGCTGCACAAGGACCTGCACCGGGCTCGCGCCGCGGCCCTGAACATGATCCCGACCAGCACCGGTGCGGCCCGCGCGGTCGGGCTGGTGCTGCCGCAGCTCAAGGGCAAGCTCGACGGCACCGCGATCCGCGTGCCGACGCCGAACGTCTCGCTGGTCTCGCTCGACTTCGTGCCGCGCACCGTGCCGGCCAGCGTGGCCGCGGTGAACGACACCTTCAAGGCGGCGTCCGAGGGCGCGCTGAAGGGCATCGTCGTCTACAGCACCGACCCGCTGGTCAGCAGCGACTTCAACCACGAGATCGCGTCGTGCTCGTTCGATGCCACCCAGACCGCCCTGATCGACGGCGGCAAGCTGGTGCGGGTGTGCGGCTGGTACGACAACGAGTGGGGCTTCTCGAACCGCATGGCGGACACCGCCGCGGTTTTCGGCAGCCTCTGATGTCGGATCCGGTGGAAGCCCCAATCGAGACCAGGAGGGCGTCGTTCCGCACCATCGACGCGCTCGACTGCGCGGGCAAGCGGGTGCTGCTTCGCGCCGACCTCAACGTGCCGCTGCGCGACGGCCGGATCACCGACCTGACCCGCCTGCAGCGGCTCACGCCGACGATACGCGAGCTCGCCGACAAGGGAGCGCGCGTGATCGTGGTCAGCCATTTCGACCGTCCGCGGGGTAGGCGGGTGCCGGAGATGTCGCTGGCGCCGGTGCGCGAGGCGCTGGCCCAGGTGCTCGGCCATCCGGTGCATTTCGCCGCCGACTGCCTGGGCCCCGAGGCGCACGCCGCGGTGGCGGCGCTGCGTGACGGCGAGGTGCTGGTGTTGGAGAACACCCGCTACCATCCGGGCGAGGAGAGCAACGACCCGGAGATGGCGGCCGGCCTCGCCGCACTCGCCGACATCTACGTCAACGACGCGTTCTCCGCGGCGCACCGGGCGCACGCCAGCACCGAGGGGGTGGCGCGCCATCTTCCCGCCCACGCCGGCCGGCTGATGCAGGCAGAGCTCAGCGCGCTGACGCTGGCGCTCGAGCATCCGGAGCGGCCGGTGGGCGCCATCGTCGGCGGTGCGAAGATCTCCACCAAGCTGGACCTGATCGGCAACATGCTGGGCCGGGTCGACGTGCTGATCGTCGGCGGCGCGATGGCCAACACCTTCCTCGCGGCGCGCGGGCTCGAGGTCGGCCGCTCGCTGCAGGAGCCGCAGATGCACGACACCGCGCGCGCGATCATGGCTGAGGCGGAGGCGCGCGGCTGTCAGCTGCTGCTGCCGGTCGACGCGGTGGTCGCGGCCGAGTTTAAGGCGCATGCCGCCTCGCAGGTGATGCCGGTGGAGCAGGTGCCGGTCGACACGATGATCCTGGATTGCGGGCCGCGGACGGTGGAGCTGCTGGCCCGGCATCTCGCGACCCTGAAGACGCTGGTCTGGAACGGCCCGATGGGCGCCTTCGAGACGCCGCCGTTCGATGCCGGCACCACGGCGCTGGCACGCGTTGTCGCCGACCTCACCCTGGCCGGCGGACTGCGCTCGGTGGCCGGCGGCGGCGACACCGTCTCGGCGCTGCGCCACGCCGGCGTGCTGGACCAGTTCTCCTACGTCTCGACCGCCGGCGGCGCCTTCCTGGAGTGGCTTGAGGGAAAGACGCTGCCCGGCATCCAGGCGCTGACCGCGCTTGGCGGCATCGTGTTGCCGCGATGAGCAACGTCTCGTCCCGCTACGGCACCGGCGTGGCGCGGCGTTAACGATTGCTTCAGCACTCCGTGTCATGTTTGGCCGATGATCTCGCCGAGCAGCCTCGCCGCTTTCTCCGCACCTGCTCGATCAGGGGCTGCGCCGACGCAGCCTCCGGCACGGGCTCCTCAGGTCGGGCGGGAGGAATCGTCGTCATCGCCGCCGACGCAGCTGGATCCGCTCTCCAGGCGGGGGGCGCTGCTCGACATCTCTGCCTGAGCCGACAGGCACCGGCGAGATCGCCTCAGCCGGCCGCCCGCCGTCACTTCCTGTGACGGTTTATGACGGCGCGGTCGATTCCGGTTGATCTGCGGCGGCCGCGCGTTCCATTTTCCGCGGCATGTCACGCTTCTCCCGCGTCGTGCCCGATGGCGAGAACCGCGAGCGCGTCTCCTGCCTCGATTGCGGCCACGTGTTCTACGAGAACCCCAAGATCGTCGTCGGCGCGGTGGTCGCGCATGAGCGGCGGATCCTGCTCTGCCGCCGCGGCATCGCACCGCGCCGGGGCTTCTGGACCCTCCCGGCCGGTTATCTGGAGCTGAACGAGACGCCGGCCGAGGGTGCGGCGCGCGAGGTGCTGGAGGAAGCCGGCGCGCACATCCTCATCGACGGCATCCTCGCCGTCTACAGCATCAGCCGGATCGGCCAGGTGCAGATCATCTATCGCGCCCGCTTCGCCCGCCCTGAACCCTTCATCGAGGCCGGCGTGGAGAGCCTGGAGGTCGGGATGTTCAGCCTCGACGACATCCCCCACGACGAGCTCGCCTTTCCCACCGTGCACTGGGCGATCGACGCCTACCGCCGCATCGGCGACGCGCCTCTGCTGGCACCGGAAGGAAATCCGAGCCACGACTCGCGCGGCGAGGCCTCCCTGCCCGAGAGCGAGCCTCTCCTGGTGACTTCGTGAGGACGAGGATCCCGTCATGAACCGAAGCATCCGCTTCTGCGGCCTGATGCTCACAGCCGCCGTGCTGGCAGCCGGCCCGGCGCACGCATCCTCGCTGAGCGAGCTGCGGCCGATGGCGCAGAACACCATCGCCGCGATCCCGCTCGACGGCGCCGTCGGCAGCGGCGGCTTGGTGATGCAGGCCCACGTCGAGACGCTACGCCCGGCGCCGCTGCCCGACCCAGACGTCAGCGCGCCGGGGATGAGCGGCGCGGCGTCGACGGCGCAGGGCGATGCGAGCCTGGCACCGGGCGTGTTCAATCCGCAGTCGCACTTCGCCGGCGACGGCTACGCGCCCGGCTCCTCGATCGAGACCGACCACGCGCACCGCCATTCGACCGGCGGCGGCATGAGCCTGTCCATCCCGATGCAGTAGCCCCGACGCGGCGGCCGGCATGGGCGCGCCCTGGCAGGATTCGGAAGAAGGAAGAGGGCGACGGCTTCGCCGCTGATGGGGTCCAAGGGGCCACGCCCGTGGCCTTGCTCTCGTTGCCCGCCATCCGCTCTTCTGCGGCCTGCCGGAGCAAGGTCGTTGGTGCAGCCCGGGACGATCAGGCGCTAGGCCGGCGCGTCGGGCTCGCCCGGTCGCGCCAGGCGGACGCTGTCTCCCACCAGGCCGCGCGCGTAGTCCGCGGCCAGGAAAGGCCGCAGGTCCTCGGCACGCTCGCCGACCCCGACCGCGTGCACCGGCAGGGCGAACGCCTCGGCCAGCGCCACCACGATGCCGCCGCGCGCGCTGCCATCGAGCTTGGTCACGATCAGGCCGGTGACCTGCACCATCTCCTTGAACACCCGCACCTGCTCGATGGCGTTCTGGCCGGTGGTGGCGTCGAGCACCAGCAGCACCGAGTGCGGCGCGCTCTCGTCGAACTTGCGCAGCACGCGCATGATCTTGGCCAGCTCCTCCATCAGCGCGCCCTTGTTGTGCAGCCGTCCCGCGGTGTCGATCAGCAGCAGGTCGGCACCCTGCTCGCGCGACTTCGCCAGCGCCTCGTAGGCGAGACCGGCGGCATCCGCGTTCGGCGGCCCGGAGATCACCGGAGCACCGACACGCTCGCCCCAGATCTGCAGCTGCTCGACCGCCGCGGCGCGGAAGGTGTCGCCGGCGACCAGCACCGGGCGCAGGCCGTCGCGGCCGGCCTGCAGCGCCATCTTGCCGATGGTGGTGGTCTTGCCGGTGCCGTTCACGCCCACCACCAGCACGACGTGCGGCTTGCGCGCGAGGTCGGGCACGAACGGGATCGCCACCGGCTCCAGCACCCGCGCCACCTCGGCCGACAGCGCCACCCGCACCTCCTCGTCGGTCACCTCGCGGCCGAAGCGGGTGCGGCGGAACTCGTCGATCACCCGACCGGCGACGGCGGGACCCAGGTCGGCGGCGATCAGCAGCTCCTCCAGCTCCTCGAGTGCGGCCTCGTCCAGGCGGCGGCGGCTGAACACCGCGGTGATGCCGCCCAGCTTCTGCGTGCTGCGCGACAGCCCCTCCTTGAGGCGGCTGAAGAACCCGAGCGCCATTCAGATCCTCTCCGCGAGCAGCCCGGCCGCATCGGCGCCGCGCACGATCGCCGGGACGATCCGGCCGGGCTCCCCCAGTGCGTCGCGCGCGGCGCGGACGGGTGCGAAATGCTGCGAGTGCCCGCGTCCGCTCGCCTCGATCAGCACGCGGATCTCCTGTCCGACCAAGCTCGCGTGGAACGCGCCGGACGCGGCACGCCCCGCCTCGCGCAGG